>JBBRPK010000039.1:0-39609 GCA_038228235.1 Verrucomicrobiota bacterium | reverse complement strand
GCCAGTCGGCCTTTTCCCCGAAAACCCTCCGGGCGGCGGGTCTTTTGTCTGCGGTCTGCGTTGACTCGGCCGTCACAGCCCGCTGCGGGGATGCTCCGGCCTCGCCGCCTTGGCCACAGCCAAAATCCCTCGCCGCAGGACCCCACGCAATTTTAAAACAGGCTCTTAAAGGAATACGGAATTTGGAATGATGCTGGCGAAATCCTCACAGCCCGGACTTGAAAAATTGCGGACGCTCCTGGCCACGCCGGAGTTGCCCGAATTAGGGCCCGGCCCACGGACCTCGGTGTTGCCCGTGGAGACGTTAACCCGAAAACTGGAGGATTGCCTGGCCAGAAGCGATCTGCCTTCACCGGCTCACCTGCCAATCCGTGCCTTGGTCCTGCTTTGGCACGATCATCTGGACTCAGCTCATTCTATCGCCCAGGACCTGCCCGGATCGGATGGCAGCTTTCTCCATGGCATCATGCATCGGCGAGAACCCGATTATGGGAACGCCAAGTATTGGTTTCATCGGGTGGGCAGCCATGAATGTTTTCCCGAACTCGCCCGGAAAGCGACCGCCCTTATTCAATCCAAAAAGGAAAACGCTCTTCGCGAAAGATTAGTCGCGGGAATTCAATGGGACCCCTTCGCCTTTATTGATGCGTGTGAAAAGGCGGCCAGCCGACCCAAATCAGATCCTCAAACTGAACTGCTCCGCGCCATTCAAGGAATCGAACTCGAACTGTTGCTGGGGCGATTCTGTGTCATCAGTTCGTGAAATCCCTGGCAACGAGCTAGACCAGGATGCGGAGCGCCGGCGTTCCGGCCCTACATGGACTTTGTCTCTGGTCCTGCAAATTGGGGCAAACAAACTTCTTTACTATGGCGAAGTCCGGATTATCATTATCCTAAGATTAGATAGTCCGAACTGTGAAATAGGCACTATGACTACAACAGACCTCCATCACTCGATCCTCAAAGAATTCCCGGAATACCGCGAAACCGTCAAGCTGCTCAAAGCCGGTGACGAGAACTTCCGCAGAATGTTCGATGAGTATCACACCGTTGACGAAGCTATCTACCGCATTGAAGAGGAGATCGATTTCGCCACGGATCAGGAAATCGAAGAACTCAAAAAACGGCGCGCCTGGCTCAAGGACAGAATCTATCATACCATCCGGCACGCCGCTCCTTTGACGCCGCTGATGCACAGATCGCCCTTGTCCCAAGGCCCCGCGGCTGCGCTCTAGTGGAGCGCCAAAGAGAATTCGCCACATCGGCAACTCCCGGTGAACCGAGTGGTCGTCCTCTGATTAGGCGCTCGAAAGCGCCTCAGACTCACAAAAAAGGAGATAGCTCCCGATCAAGAGAGTGGCCTCATGGCGGATCGACTTCTGCCTGCTGTTTTTTGGAATGGGCCCAAGCACCAAGCTTTTTCTGCCTGGCTTCGGCCTCCAATCGCCTCAACTTTTCCGCATAGACTTTGGCTTTCTCGCCATTGGGCAAGGCAGCAAAGACGCCTTTAATGCGCGCCAAGCCCTGACTGACTAAGATCTCAGCCAGGCCCTTGCCATCTATTTCGACAAATCCATAGTAACGTGGCTCCCGGCCGCGGCCAGGAGCGTGGGCCCAGCGCGTCCGCACTACAAAAGGTTTCTGGAGGAGGTCCCCGACCACCTCTCTGGCCCTGGCGCCTGCCATTATTGTTTCGTCAAGAGTGATGCCGAAATACTCGCTTTGCTCCCAGGTGCGCTCCGGGTAACGCAAGTTCGTTTCCGGAGCATCGACGAAATAAAGACGGAAGATGAATTCGTTGGTGCCAGAGCGGACGCGAAAGCTATCTCCGTCGTTGTCTTTGCCAGCGATGTGTAAGCAATTGGTGAGGAGGACCCAGGGTTTCGGGGCCGCCGACCCGATGTCGCAAGTGGCGAAGAATAACAAAACGCCAAAGTTCTTCAGATGCCGGAGTTGTTTGGCCATACCTGCTGAGCCTACCAAAACAGCCTCATGATGAAAGGAGAATACCAAACCCTTTCCCCTCCCTCTCCTCCTCGTTCGACTCGCCGCGCTTCGCGCCTGTCGCAGCGGGGGAGAGGGCCGGAGTGAGGAGTCGATTTCGTGCGCTACCGGTTCCTGGGGAGGGCGAGCTAACACTGGAGGGTTTCCATTCGGCCCGCGTATTCAAACCCGCACTCTCCGCCACCGGCGCGCGGGTTAACCACAATCCGGAGGGGCAAAGCCCCGGCCTTATGCCAGCCCAGGGCAACGCCCTGGGATAAGCAGTTCCGAAAGAATAAGGGCTGAAAGCCCGTTCCAAATGCGCGCCGGTTAGATCGGGCTTTCATCCCTTTTCCTGATGGCGCATGCCGTCCCCGGGGCGTTGCCCTGGGCTGGATTAGAGCCGCGCCGTTGGCGCTTCCCAAAGCCCGAAAAGGGCAAATCAACCACCGGCTTCATTGGGACACGGGTCGTCTGAAAACACGGATTCCGCACAAAACCACCAAACCGCCGTTCATGAAAACCAGAGTCCAAACCAAGCGTGGTTTCCACTTGGCCCACGCCATTTCTCGGCGGAGCGCTCGCTCTGCTTCGGGGGTCGGGTCATCGCGCCACTGCGTGGAGTCCCCGACGGATGCTGGGCTTTGGTTCTGGGCGCTTCGCGGAAGTGCAATGAATAAGAGGAAGCTTTCGGCCAGCACTGCAATCAGAAGGATCAGTCTCGATTTCACGCATTCGGTGCTAGCAGCAAAACAGCAAAACTGCAACCAACGGGATTTCCCCTCTAAGAGCCTGTTTTAAAATTCCGTGGGGTCCTGTTTTCGCGGAAAAGGCCGGATGGCGAGACGCGACGAGCGAGCATATCCGCCAGCGATCTGCGACCGAGGAGCAACAAAGGTAGTGGGCGTACGAAAACCCTCCGGGCGGCGGGTCTTTTGTCTGCGGCCTGCGTTGACTCGGCCGTCACAGCCCGCTGCGGGGATGCTCCGGCCTCGCCGCCTTGGCCACAGCCAAAATCACTCGCCGCAGGACCCCATGCAATTTTAAAACAGGCTCTAAGCTTTCCGCCATCATTTCACCGGGTCCAGCTCAAAGCGCGTTCAATTCCACGAGCGTGACGGAATTCGGCATCAACGTTTCATCCAGCACAAAACCTTTCCCATCGAGTTTGCCCGCTTGAGTTCTCGTCAGTTCAGCCTTGCTGGCATCGTTCCAAACGTTGCTATGGGTCGCATCTACTGTCCACTGCTGCCATGTTCCGTCGCGCAGGGTGACTGGAAGCTCGTCCAATTGCAGCCGCACATGCCGCCGCAGCGCATAACGGTCCCGAAAATTCACCAGCACGATGGCCAGACGGGCCCGTGCTGCGTCCCACGCCGCGACCCCGGATACATCGGCATCCGTGCCGATCAATGTCAGCCAGGACCCGCTCAGTCCGTTAAAAATTTTTGCGACGTTATAGGATGCTTTCGGAATATTGTCCTTCATCAACAGGCTGTAATCACCGCGAAAACCCATGTCGCCCTGTTTGACATAGAAGAAGCAGGGACGATCGATATGCGCCGGGATAAAGGCGCGGGTAAGGGTGTTAGCGCACCAGGCAGCGCCGAGTTCGTGATCCTGCGGACGGTCCGGCCACCAGGCCTCGTTCCACTCCGTAATCATCATGGAGGCGACGCTTTGTTTCAACGCCGGGAAGTCCTCGAGGTAATTACGAAAGGTCTGGGCTTCCTTCACGATTGTTTCCGGGGACTGGAAATATTCATGCCAGCTCACAAAATCGAGAGGCAGATTTTCCTGCTGGCACCACAGCATCAACCCACGCGCGAAGCCCTTGCCGTGCGAGCAATGCCCGCAATCTTTGGAGTTTTCCATCGGCCCGCTGGCCAAAGCCGGACCGCCAACTTTCGCGGCCGCATCGGCCCGGCGGAGGCCATGCGCCGTGGCGCGATACAGTTTGCAGTAAGCTTCAAACCGCCGGACGACGGCCTGATTGGTCTGCTCGTGGCCGAGTGCCTGCGCATAAAGCTTTTGAAATGCCTCGCTGCCGACATCCTCTGGCCCCGGTTTCAGCCATCCGGTGTTGACCTCGTTCCATACTTCCCAAAAGGGGATGCGTTTTCCGCGCTCCAGGCTGCGTTTGGCCGCTTGGAAGCAGAGCTCTTCCCAGACCGTATAATCCTTGGGCGCGCTTTGCCGGTCATTATTCTTCACCGCATCGAGCACCTGCGGCATGTAGGAAACGGCCAGGATCGGCTCCGCTCCGATTTTATAGATGAAGTCCACGCGTCGATCAAAGTCATTCCAATCGTGGACCAGTTCATCGTCCTTGGTTTTTTTCAGAATCGAGGTGAACACGTTATCCATGCGAAACCACTTGAAGCCGCCTGCTTTCAACTTCTGCGCCGTGGCATCTTCGTAATCCGCCATCCCGCCACCCTGGCTCAAACCGACCAGGCCCCTGGGGACTTCGCCGCGCACCCGCGCGGCATCGACGGTCAACAAGAGCCGGGCTTCAGCGCGTTTCGCGTCGATGATCACCCAATTCGCCTGGTCAAATTTGTCACCTCCCTGAACCTTGGCATAAATCTGCACGATGACGCGGACCATCTGACCCGGCATGGCGTTATCGGCCACGATCACCAAGGCTGGATGATCGTTATCAAACCGCGTTTGCACTTCGTCGCCGACAAACACCTCCCCGCCATCCCCGCAATTAATTTGCAGGCCAACCGCCCTTCCTCGGACTGGTTCCTTGCCAATGGTTTCTGGAATCTCCAAATCGCCAACTAACCAGCGGAATTTCTGATCCGTCGGCCAGCGATCCCCCGGTTTTATCAGAGTGCCCCCGGCGGGATTTTTTGGAGGCCGCGCCTGCCGCTGATCCCCCGCCGTCAATACGTGCCAATCTGCAAAGGCCGAGGAGGTGATTGCCAGAGCGCAGATAACCGCGCTCGCCTTCGCCTGATTCAGTCCGCGCTGTATTTTCATCATGCTTATTGCCTCACCTCTGTCAGGCGCTCGCCGGCCCGCTTACTCATTGCGCAATGCCTTCAACAATTCTCCACGCAACGCCAGTCGCGTCGCCAGCCATGTCCAGGCCAAACCACTGACAAATACCGCGGCCAACGTGCCCACGAGCGAGAGATAATGGACCTCTGCGCCTGGCGCCAGCAATGCCGGCACGATCGCCACCAAGGCCGAGACGAGGCCAACTCCCAGCCCCAACCCTAACAGTCCGCCATGTTCGCTGAGCACGAGCCATTGCAACGTCCTGCGGCGGAAGCCTACGGCCTGCAATAATGCCAGTTCGCCCCGCCTTTCCAGGACATTTCGCAGTACTACAACCCCTAACCCGGCGCTGCCCAGGAGCAAGCCCAGGCCGCCCAGGATTTGGAAGGTGTTCAGATAAGTGTTTTGCACCGCGTTAAAACCCGCCAAGCGGCGCGAAGCCGGCGTCAGTTCTAATCCAACATCCTGCAAGGCCCGGCTCAGGATGGAGGAAACGGTCTGTGAGCGGTTCGTCGCGATGTCGATGAGGAACATTCGATAGCCACTTTCGCCTGGAAACCGTTTGACGAACGCTTCCTCGGAAATTAACAGGCTCCCTTGCAAGATGGAATTGGCCAATCCGCCGATCAACCGGATCTTAAACGGCTGCCCATGCTCATCAACCAGGCTCAAACTATCACCCACTTTTTTTCCCATGGCCCAGACGATTGAATTCAGGTCGCCAATGGCGGGCACCGCGCCGTCGTCTTCTTCATGTTGCAAATGCAGCCAGGGATTTTGCGCAGAAAAGCCGGCGGCCAATTTTGCGAAAGTGAAAGCGCCCCGCGTCTGGAGCAGTCGCGGGTTGGCCCCTAACAGGCGAGGCGTTTGGGCGCGATTCAGGTTCAGGCAACTCGCCTCATCGCCATCCCGGACACGCAACGGCAGGATATCCATGCCTTCAAGCGCGCGTGAATCCAATCCGAAAAACTCCTGGCCGGCTTTGCTGTTCAAATCCTGGATGATGGGCAGGGTTGATTGGCCGAACAATGCAAAGCCGCCCGTGCCCGAGGTCCGTTTCGAGGCATCGGCGTTTGCGTCCAGCTTGAAAGCGCCAATGGCCATGACGAGAAAGCTGCCGCAAGCCAGCAAACCGACTGTGGCCAGGCTGCGCCTGGGCCTTCGCGCGCAGCCTCGCATCCCCAGCAAACCAACGCTCAGCCGGCGATTCGCCGCCGAGCGCCCCAGGAGCGCGAAAAGCGCGGCAGAAAAGGCTAACCCCGCAATCAAGAACAAACTTCCCGCCCCAAAAAAGGTTTCCGCATCCGCAGTTTCATTCTTCCACAGGGCCCATCCGACCATGCCCAGCGCAGCCGCGCCTGCTGCCACACCAACCCACCCTGCCCGGCTTTTTTTCCATCCTCCATTCTCCATCCTCCATCCTCTTTCTTCTGCGCCTTCCGCCAATAACTCGCGCGCAGGCCGGCGCGCCTGTTTGCGCAGTACCAGCCAGATGGTGGCCGCGCTCACCACGACGCTGGCAACCAGGCCAATCAACAGTGTCGGCCCCGTAAGGTGAAAACCCAGGGCGGACGTTCCTACTGCTCCACGCCAAACCGTCCTCAATCCCATGAGCATGAGCCGAGCATAGCCCAAACCGCCGACCACACCGAGCAACCCGCCCAGAAATGCCAGCGCGGTTCCTTCCCAAAGCAACAACCGGCGAACCTGCTTGGGAGTGAAGCCAAGAGCGAGCAGTGTTCCGACCTCGGAGAGACGCTGTTCCAGCCCGAATTGGAAGAGCAAAGCCATTAGAATCAAGGCTGAGAGAATAAGGAAAAAGCTGAAGCCCAGGAATAATTGCCCGAAATCCTGGGCTTGATTGGCTGCATTGAGAGCCTCGGCTCGCACGGGTTCGAAACGCAAGCCGAGTTCCTCGGGTTTCAGATGCGTCCTCAAGCTGCGATCAAGGTTCGAGCGAAACTCGCTCGCGCTCACGTTGGTCGGAACGGGGAAGCGAATGGCTGTAAGATTGCCGAAGCGGTTCGACCACATTTGCTGGCCGGCCGCCGGGGTCACAAAGGCCTTGGGGGTGCCGCGGAACTTTTTCCAATACTGTTCATCCTGGTCACGAATGGTATGGACCAAAGGAAAACCGGCATCCCAATCATGAGTGCTTTCGGCCTTGGCCAGACCAGGGAATTCAGGCATCAAAGTGCGGTCCGCATAAGCGGCGCTCATGGGCACGATGGCTCGGACGCGGAAATGGTTCGTCCGTTCCACCAGTCGAGCGCCTGAGTCAGCCAGAAAGTAAGTCAACGAAATATCTGCTCCTGGTTCGACTTGCAGATCTTCGGCGAGCCATTGATTAATCAGAATTTCATCGCCGGCCATTTCGGCTGGAACGATTGGCGCCCCAACGGCGGTAATCATCGAGTAAGGGGTCGTGCGTTTGCCGGCGCGGAATTGATTAACCAAATAAGTAAGCACATCGATGTGGTTGCTCGCCCCAAGCGGCAGCCGGAGCGGGGAATGGGCGGCATGGACGATGGGAGGTTCGAGAAAAATGCGGGAAGACCGTAGCTCTACCACTTTTCCATCCAGATCGCGCAGTTCCAGTTCCAAATCGGAGAGTGACAAATAGTTCTCCAAAGAGACCATCAAACGGGAGCGGGCTTCCGAGTCACGCAGGGGCTGGGTGGCGGCGCCATCGGGGTCAAACCCAAAAAAATGCGAAAAGCCTTCCCACAGCGCGGTTAATTTTAAATGGAGTTGGGCCAGCCGCCCAATTTTAAACGTGGTCTGAAGCACCGGGCCCGCCAGCAGCAAATTAGCGCGCCCGGAAAGGCCCGCAACATTAGCCAGTACCTCGAGCGGTATAAAAGCGTTGAATGGCGGGACTTGATTCGCGACCAGACTGAAGTTGGCGAGGCCAGAGGCCGGAACGATTGCTTCCACCCGGGCCCGCAGCGCGACACTCGCTTCGTTGCGGGGAGAAATGACCGCCTCCTGCGAAAGCGCACTCGGTTTGCGGATGCGGAGGATGATGCTGTCGCCAATTTTGACGTTAAGTTGCGCGGCGAGAGTCTCGTTCAAGACGACAGCATCCGGGGCGCAATTTGTAAGCTGGGGCCCCCCGCCTATTTTCCAAATGTCATTCGGGACCCCGAGGAGCTGAACCTGATTGGCGCGCGCGGCGCCATTCTGCACAGAGGCAGTCGCGGGCAGTCTGAGGCAGGCCACCATGGAACTCCCAACCTGCAATTCTGGAAGGCCAGTAAATTTATCGAAGCCCCCCAAAGTCGAGGCTCGCCCGAAATCCGTGGCCAATTCAGCGCGAAAAAAGCGATCATTGGGAGCAAGGGCGTAATGAATTTTTCCGAGACGCTGCACCGCCAACTGCTGCAAGCTGCCGCGAACTGAATCACCCACTGCCAAAGCGCCAATCAAAGCCGCGCTCCCCACGGCTGCTCCGAGAATGACACCGAGATGGGCGCGGGCGTGGAAGCGGAGGCTGCGGAGGATCAGTGTGCGGAAGGTCATGAGGCCGAGGGGAAACCATTGCGGAAGTTCCACAGACCTTCCAAGCCGTTTCTTTTGGAGGCACAAAACTGCTCAAACATGGATAGAGGTCCAGTCATCCCGGGCTTTCCAGCAGCAGCCCATCACGCAATTCCATCACCCTTCCCATGCGGCGGGCCAGTTCCGAGGCGTGCGTTGCCACCACGAGGGTTACGCTCTGCTCACGATTTAAATCCACCAACAGTTGCCCCAATTCCTGAGCGGCAGCGCGATCGAGGGCACCGGTCGGCTCATCTGCCAGCAACAATTTTGGCTGATTAATGAGGGCGCGGACGACCGCCACCCGCTGGCGTTCCCCGCCAGAAAGCTGGCCGGGCCGATGCGCCAGCCTTTGCCCCAAGCCCACTCGCTCCAGCAGCCGGTGGGCGCGTTCCTCAGCGCCCTCGCGCGAAGCACGTCCACTGGCCAGTGTCGGCACCAGAACGTTTTCCAAAACCGTGCATTGGGGCAACAGATAATGCGATTGAAAAATAAAACCGATTTGCTGATTGCGAATGGAGGCCAACTGGATGTCGTCCAGTTGGTTGAGATCCTGGCCTTCCAACAAGACCTGTCCCGAAGTGGGCCGGTCCAGGGTTCCGATGATATTCAGCACGGTGCTTTTACCGGAGCCGGACGGACCAATGATAGCAAGCGACTCTCCGCGAAAAATCTCCAGGCTAATCCCGCGAAGCACCTGCACGTGGACGGCGCTCTGGATGGCGTCGAAACGCTTGCACAGGTCGAGAAGTTTTAGCGAAACCGGCGGCGCAACCATGTTCTAAGTGTTGTCCGATGAGGACGAATTGACAAAGGAATTTCGTTCTTAACAACAACCCAGCGAACGGAAAGCCAGCAAAACTTCGACCGCAGAGGGGCAGGAAAGGCTTCAGAGGTCTTGCAGGTAGAGCGCCCGGTTCCTCCAGAGGTAAAGCCCCCCGGAGATGAAGGTCAGCACCACGGCGAGCCATTTGGCCAAAGCGGTGAAGCCCACGACCCAGGATCGGCCGAAAAGAGAAAAACCGAAAATAACTTCGCCCACTGCGCCCCACTGCCGATAGCTCACAAGCACCAGCACCGAAATTATAGCGACCATCTGCGAGATGGTTTTGTGCTTTCCGTAACCCTCTGCTGCCAACACCACATTTCTGGAAGCCGCCAGGAGGCGCAGCCCTGTGATAGCGAGCTCACGCGCCACGATGATGACTACCATCCAGGCCGGTATCCATCCACGCCCGACAAAGGCAATGAAAGCGGAGCAGACCAGAATCTTATCCGCGAGCGGGTCCATCAAGATGCCGAAATTGGTGATGAGCTTGTCGCGCCGGGCAATCTTACCATCAAAATAATCGGTCAGACTTGCGGCCGAGAAGAGGAGCAAGGCAAGCGTCTCGTGATATGGAATCTCAGAGAAAATGACCACCAGGAAAGCCACCGTCAGGAAAAAACGAGACAGGGTCAGCTTATTGGGGACGTTCATTCCAATCGGTTTTCTGCGCTCTTTGGGCGCCTGTTAGCGGGTCGAATCCTGGCGTCTTCCCGCAGAGTTCTCATACCGGCTCGGCGATCAAATCATAACCCGTATGGCCGATGATTCTCACCTCGGCGAATTCTCCGAGGGGGGCCTGGCCGCGAATATAGATTCGTCCATCAATATCGGGAGCGTCGGCCTCCCCGCGAGCGATTAAGATATTTCGGGCTCCGAGTCCGGAACTCCTGGTTTCCAAGAAGCGCATATGGCCATGTTCCCAGGAGACAATCCTGGCCCGCGCCAATTCCTTCCCGCTCGCTTCCCTCTCGACTAACACTTTTAAAACGCGTCCGACGAACGACTGCGAGACTTGCGCAGCGACTTCGCGCTGAGCCGCCATGGCCAGGTGGCGGCGCTGTTTTTTGATCTTCTCGGGGACTTGATTTGCCATCTGAGCGGCGCGAGTGCCTTCCTCCCGCGAATACGTGAACACTCCGAGCCGCTCGAATTTGGCCGTGCGAATGAACTCCAACAGAGCGCCAAAACAGGCCTCAGTTTCGCCGGGGAAACCCACAATGAAGGTGGTGCGCAACGCAATGCCGGGGATGCCGGCGCGGATTCTCTGAATCAAATCCAGAATGTAATCCTGGGACGTTTCGCGCCGCATACGCTCCAGCATATTCTGATGGATGTGCTGCAAGGGCATATCCACATAGCGAGCCACCTTCGGACAATCGGCCATGGTACGAATGAGATCCTCCGTCCAGTGCGCCGGATGCGTGTAAAGGAGTCGAATCCAGAAATCTCCGGGAAGTTCATTCAACTCGCCAAGCAAGGTGCAGAGGGTCGTGGCATTGGCCGATAATTCGCGGGTGGCGGCATGAAATTTTTCCGGAGCGGCGATGTTGGGTCGATGATTCTCTCTGAGGTCCAGTCCGTAATAGGTCGAATCCTGGGAAATGAGGTTTAATTCTTTGACTCCCTCGGCAACCATCTGCCGGGCATCCTTCACTAGATCGCTCTGCTGACGGCTGCGATGGGCGCCGCGCATGCGCGGGATGATGCAAAAGCTGCACGGGTGGTTGCAACCCTCGGCAATCTTGAGATAGGCAAAATGCTTTGGTGTAAGGCGGAAGCGCGGGGTCGCGAAATCCGGGATGTAGTTGGGGCGCGCATGCACGTCCACCAGGGGAGCGGGAGGATTCGTGGAGAGGGTGGGAGAGCCTGGAGCGTGAGACCGTTTCGCTTCCAACGCTCTGACGCTCCCATGCTCATCAGGAAATCCAGTCCGATCCAACTGACCCAACCGACCCATGATTTTAGCCTTCGCGCTTCGGACTTTGGATTTTGGGTTCTCGTCCGCCAACCGTCGCTGGCGTCGCTGAAGGGCTTGCTGAACGATCTCGGTTACCTGGGCCACTTGATCGATACCCATGAACGCATCCACTTCCGGCAACAGTTTCGGCAACTCGTCACGGAACCGTTGCGAGAGGCAGCCGGAAACGATCAATCCTTGACCCCGGTTTGTGGCCTCGCGCAGTTCGGCAGATTGCAAGATGGCATTGACACTTTCCTCCTGGGCGGAATCGATGAATGAACAAGTGTTGACGATTACGACATCGGCTTCGGTGGCGTCGTTGATGATTTCAACACCATTCTTCAACAACGAGCCAAGCATAATTTCCGCGTCCACCAAATTTTTGGCGCAACCGAGGGAAATTAGCCCAACTCTTATGGGATGCTCAAGCGGCTCACACTTCATTCAAAGGCCGCTTAACCTACGTCACATCCCTGGCTCAAGGCAAGGCAAAGCGCCGCTGCCGAATTTGTGCGGCCAACATGAACCCGGCTCACACCTCCACCACTGAATTCTCGAGGGTCCCGATGCCATCGATCGAGATTCGAATTCTGTCTCCGCATTTTAAGGTAAAGTCATCGGGCGGGACGATTCCGGTGCCCGTCAGCAACACCGCCCCGCATGGAAAAGTCTGGCTGCGGAAAAGATAGGCAATCAATTCATCGAAGGTTCGTTTGATCTGGCCCACGGAGGTAGTTCCCTCAAAGACAATTTGAGGGCCTCGTTGAATTTGCAGGTGGATTGCCCAAGCGCGGGCCGTGGCTTCATCAACCCCAAGAGTCACGGAGGGGCCGATGGAACACGACCGATCGTAAATCTTTGCCTGGGGAAGGTAGAGCAAGTTCTCCCCTTCGATGTCCCGAGCGCTCATGTCGTTTCCGATGGTGTAGCCAGCAAGTTGACCCCGGGAATTGATGACCAGCGCCAGTTCCGGTTCCGGGACGTTCCAGCGCGCGTCTTTGCGAATGCCCACGACGTCCCCGGAGGGGACCACTTTCTCCGGGAGGCACTTGAAAAAGAGCTCCGGCCTGGGCGCGTCGTAAACGCGGTCATAGGCCGTCGCGCTGAAGTCCGACTCCTCCATGCGCGCCTTTTTGCTGCGAAGATATGTCACTCCCACCGCCCAAACTTCCTGCCTTTCCACTGGAGCCAGCAAGCGAACCTCGTTTAAAGAAAAACGAGGCAGGTTCTGACGAGTGAGAATGCTCAGTTCGGAAAGCCTATCTCCCGCTTCCAACAAGGCGGCCATTTGGCCAATGCCCGCAGCCGTCAGATCCTGCACACTGCCCTCTTCGATCAGCCCAATCCGAATTTGGCTTTGGGAGTTTTGAAATCGGCACAATTTCATCTAGACTCAGATGCCCGTTGTCTTATTGGTGTTGGTAAACTAATTAGAATAGTCCAGGTAAACGGTTTTCAACTTTGAATAAAATTCCATGGCCCCAGCGCCCTGTTCCTTGAAGGAATCCGTGCTGGATTTTTTAACCCCCCCGAAGGGCGCTTGCAAAGCCAGCCCGGTTGAAATCTGATTGATTTTCACCACCCCGGCCTCGATTCGTTCCGCGTAGAGCATGGCCTTTTTTAAATCGCGCGTGACAATGGACGCTGAGAGTCCGACATCCACGCCATTGGCGACCGCCAAGGCTTCCTCAAAGTTTTCCACCGCCATGACGACGACGACTGGACCAAAAACTTCTTCGCGAGCGATTCGCATTTTAGGATTTACGTTAGTCAGCACGGTCGGCTGCATGAAGTAGCCATGAGCCAGGCCGCCCTCTTTGAGGCGCTGTCCGCCCGTGGCCAGCTTTGCTCCCTCCTCCAACGCTCCTTCGATGTGCTGAAAGTTGCCATCCAATTCCTGCTGGTTGACGGCAGGACCCATCTCAACCCCGGCGGCCAATCCGTTTCCTACTTTCAGAGCTCGAGCCTTGGCGGTCAATTTTTCAACGAATGGATCCAGGACACTGCGCTCGATGATGACTCGACTGGTCGCGGTACACGCCTGGCCAGTCAGACCAAACCCTGCTTTGGTCACCAGGGTCGCCGCCAGATCCAAGTCGGCATCAGCCAGCACTATGGTGGGGTTTTTTCCACCCATCTCCATCTGCGCGCGCGCCATCCGTTCGGCCAGTTGGAGGTAAATTTGCCGGCCAATAGTGTAAGAACCGGTAAAGGAAAGTGCGACGACATCTTCATTGCCGGCCAGTTCTCCGCCGACTTCGCGACCATTTCCCACCACCACGTTCAACACGCCCTTGGGGAGGCCTGCCTCCGCAAGAGCTTTGGCCAGCTCAAGAGCAAGGGCCGGAACCTGTGAGGCAGGCTTGATGACAACCGCGTTTCCCGCGAGGAGAGCAGGGGCCAATTTCCAGGCTGGGATAGCGACAGGAAAATTCCAAGGAGTGATGAGCGCGACGACGCCTAGTGGCTGTCGATTTGTGTAGAGCAAATTTCCCGGCAAATCGTGCGGGATAGTTTGTCCGCCAAACACATAGCTTAATCCGCCAAAAAAACGGAAGATGTCCACCGCCCGTTGCACTTCCCCGGTGCTTTCAGCCAGCGTTTTGCCTTCTTCGCGAGTGAGCAGCGTGGCCAATTCCGTTTTACGCGCTTCTAGAATCTGGGAGGTCTTGCTCAAAATGCGGCCTCGCGCCACCGGAGTGAGGGCCGCCCATCCCGGGAAAGCTTTCTGGGCGGCTTGAACAGCCGCTTGAGCCTCTTCCTTGCCGGCCGCTGAATACTCCGCCACCACCTCGCGGGTGTCTGCTGGATTTAAGGTTTGAAAAGTTTTGCCGGATTTGCCCGCCAGCCACTCCCCGCCGATAAAATTTAAGTACTTGTGCGCCGAATTTGTCATAAACGTCTCCACTATTAACACTCCACAGACCCTGGTAAAATCAAAATCTGCCGCAAATAAGAGTTGAAACCAAATCAGAACAGCCTACTTATCTTCCGTTGACGGGCCGATGTTCAATCATTACCAGACAGACCAAACGTGAAACCGACTGACCTTCGAGGCATCCTGCAATACATCCCGCGCTTCCGCGAGAAGACCTTTGTCATCAGCATCGATGGGGCGATTGTCACCGACGAAAACTTCCCGAACATCCTCCTGGATGTCGCAGTGCTGCGTTCGTTGAATATTCGTGTCGTGATTGTGCATGGGGCGGCCGCCCAAATCAAAGACCTGGCCGAAAAGCAACACCTCATTCCGTCGAATCTGGACGGCTCCGGCATCACCGATGGGGACACTTTGCAACTCGCCCTCACGGCCGCCAATCGGCTCACCCACGAAATCCTGGAGGGCCTGTCCGCCAATGACCTTCGCGCCGCCAGCACCAATGGCGTCACCGCGCATCCGTTGGGCATTTTGCACGGCATCGATCATCTGCTCACTGGCAAAGTGGAGCGCGTCGATATGGAGTTATTTCAAACGCTGCTCGCCCAAGGCATTATTCCAGTTGTGCCCCCCCTGGGCTTCGATGGCGATGGCAAGACCTATCGGGTGAATTCAGACCACGTGGGCGTCGCATTGGCGGACGCGCTCAAGGCCACCAAGCTTATTTTTATGACCAGCATGGATGGCATCGTTCACCAAGGCCAGCTCATCCGCCAGATGTTGGCCAGCGACTTGGAGTCTATCCTGGCCCACAAGAAACAGGACATCCAGCCCGACATGGTTTCCAAGGCTATCCACGCCGCCGCCGCTTGCCGCGCCGGCATACCGCGCGTCCATCTGATCAATGGCAGGGTGGACGAGGGATTGCTGGCGGAAGTGTTTTCCAACGAAGGCATCGGCACCCTCATTTACGCGAACGAATACCAACAAGTCCGACGCGCCTTCAAAAAGGACATTCGCGCGATCCTGGCGCTGACCAAAAATGCCGTGGTCACAGATGAACTCGTCAAACGCACCCGCGCTAGTATCGAAAAGCAACTCAACGACTATTACATGTTTGAAATCGATAAGAACCCGGTGGCCTGTGTGGCGCTCCATATCTATGCCGAGCAGGGTAAAGGCGAGCTGGCCTGTCTCTACGTCAATTCCTCCCATGAGAACCAAGGCATCGGTCGAAAGCTGATTCAATTCATCGAAAACAAAGCCCGCGAGCTGGGCCTCAACGAACTCATCACCCTTTCCACGCAGGCCTTCACCTATTTCCAATCCAAAGGGGGCTTCGCCGAAGGCACTCCCGACGACCTGCCGCCCGTCCGCCGCGAGAAATACGACCAAAGCGGTCGCAATTCCAAGGTGCTGGTGAAGAAGCTTAAAGCACCAGCCTCGTGAGTGGTTCGTGAGGCGAACCAGGTGCGCGCACTTTAGTCCGCACCACCTCCGGCAGGGCGCAGCGCGGCGAGACATCGTTCGTCGCGCAAACCCGCGGAAGTCTCTGGCCTTGAAGCTCAGTCCGTGTGAAAGGGAATGTGGCAAGCGCGTTTTTCTTCGACCGCGTTGAGCGCGCAGGCTCCGCCAGCGGGGCAGTCGGGTTTATGAACAATATAGGCCGTTTTACCGAAAAGATCGGCGTCGGCGATGCAAACCGATGATGGCGACGACAATCATGATTTCGATCAGTGAACGCGCTGAGATTTTTGGATTTCATAAAACACCTGCTTGTTTCGCAGGACTTTTGGCTACCCGACGGCTGATACGCTGACTTCGTGCCAGGCACCTGACGCCAGCAGTTCAAGTTCACGCTCGAGCGGAAGTGCCGTGATGCCACTCAACACAAGTCCAGCCATGAAAAGAGCGAGCACCAAACGGAGTCGGCGCAAACTGGCTGCCGGCTTGTGGCCGATGTTATAAAAAATCTTCATGCCGAAAGGAAATCCAGCACAAAACTGAGCATCCCGCGAGCAGATACGCTACGCCTCAACCGAAGGTGGCGAGCGGATTGGTTGCGATTGGCGATTGGCGAATGCCCAATGGGGATCCCGGAAGGACGAGTTCCACGAGTCCGCATTTTCTTAAGAGATCAGGGACTCGTGGAACTCGTCCTTCCGACCATGTCGTCCTGCATTGCCAAAATGAACTGCTGTTTCAGTGCCACACGCAGTGCCAGGTCGGGAGGGCGCATTCCCAGCCCGGAGGGCGAAAGGAAACGGCCCGGCGATTTAGCGCTGGGTAATCATGCGCAAACGAACCGAGTCCTGTCAGGGACGAAAGAAATGATAGCGTCTCCCGATGATCCGCTCCCGCGAAGTGACCCCTCGGCTGCTCCTTTCTTTCGCCCCTGGCGGGGCTTATTTGATTTTGCGCCCAAATTACCCACCGTTGAAATTGAAACGGCGGCCTATTTTCGGTCGTCCCTGCGGGACAGTGCAGCCTTCGATCTTTGAGCCCTACCTGGCGAGGATGCCGGCGCTCCGCTACTTTGTCACTGGGCCTGCACCCCGCGACAGAGGCTTTGAAATTGGTTGCTGGAAACAGCAATATCAGCTATTTTGATTGATATGCCGCGCTCGTTAAAAACGATCTGGCTCCCGGCCGCGATGCTTGTCTGGACATTTGTTCTATTTGCCAATAAGTGCCAGGCAGGAGTGGCGCAGCAGATTACCACTAGCCAACCCTGGCGCTATCTCCTTCTTGATGACAGTTCCTTATTGGACGATTGTCCCCTCTGCGATCGAGCTACCATCCAACAAGCCATGCGCGGCACGTTCAATCTTCGACTGTTGCAAAACGGCCCCCTCTTCACCCTTTATGCGCTCCAAGACATCGATTTCAAGGCCGGGCCGGGACGGAATTATTCTGTGACTGGCAGCGGCACGTGGAAAATTGGCGGTGAAGTGGCGGTATTCCAGGAAATGTTTCTCGAGGTCCTGATCGATAATGGGTCCACGAAGAAGCTCTGTTACTTCACTAACTCTTCCCAAACGGTGACGCGACCCTGGCCGATGATGGACATCACTCTTCTCCAAACAAATGGCACAGTTTCGCAGCTCTATACCCTTCGATTGGCGGCGGCGCCGGTGCGCGAGATATGGTTTTCTACTGCCAGCTTTTTCACCGCCAGTTCCGGACCTTCCGCCTCAAACAGCGTCGAAAGCGGCGACCTCATTTCCATTTCCGGGCGAGTGGTGAAACGCAACAGCGATTTGTTTACCTCGGTGGGGGCGTTCCCCCCCACCCCAGACCTCGGCTTGGATGCGGTGGACATGCTCCCCGGGGGAGAGATCGCTTTTTCGCTTGCTCGTAATATAACGAGCCAGACGCTTGGCCCGCTTCAGCATGGAGACCTTCTTTCCAATAAAGGCCGCATCCTCCGGCGCAACCAGGAGCTGCTGACGGCTTTTCTGCCCCTGCCCGCGGGCAACGACGCGGGCCTGGATGCGGTGCAAGTGCTCGACGACGGACAAATCCTGTTCTCCATCGTCACAAATGTTTTCTCGAAACATCTCGGCGTGATGCTTCATCGCGGCGACCTGCTCTCCAGCACCGGCCGGGTCGTGCAGAGCAACCAGCAATTGCTCGCCCGTTTCCACCCGGCGAGTATCAGCAATGATTATGGCCTCGATGCCCTTTATATTTGGCCAAGCGGCGAAATCTGGTTCTCGACCGAAATTGGCTTTCAGGATCAAATGCTGGGTTCCATCCTGGGTGGCGACCTGCTCAGCGACCAAGGCTACATCGTCTTGCGGAATCCGGACTTGCTGGCCGCGTTTGCGCCCAGCCCAAACGCGCTGGACTTCGGATTGGACGCACTTTATGTGATTACCGACGCCAGGCCGCCCGCGCCAGCCCCGCGCCTTAGCATCGCGGCCAATTCCACCAGGCACAGCCTGGGGTTGACTTGGCAAAGTCAGGGCCGGGTATTCCAGGTTGATCATGCCGCCCTGGTGAATGACCTGTATCAGCCTCTCAGCCCGATCATCCCCGATCTCTTTTTCGACGACGCCGGCGCCCTGACCAATGGGAACCAAGGTTACTACCGTTTGGGCCAGTGGTAAGTGGAAAACACTCATGGTAAAGATCCTTCCTCCCCAGTCTCTCGTTCGTTCTTTTCGCGGACCAGCTTCAAACTCATGTTCCTGCGAATGCTTTGCATAGTTGTGGTTGTCTGGTTGGTGGCGAGTTCAGTTTTTTCCGCTGAGACCAGGGCCAATTCCGAACCCAAATCGCCGGGCCTGCGCCTCGCTACGTTCGATATTGATGCCACGCCACCCATCGGCAGCGAGATGGCTTATGACCCCGTGACCAATAAGTGGGACCTCGGCCTGCGGGCGCGAGGCATAGTACTCATGGGCGCGGGCCAACCGATTGTCTTGTGCGCGGTGGATTGGATCGGCATCGCAAACGAAGGGCATGACGAGTTTTGCAGCGCGCTCGCTCGCGCGGCGAATACGTCACCCACTCGTGTAGCTGTTCACACGCTGCACCAACACGACGCGCCGGACTGCGATTTTTCCGCCGAGCGCGCGCTCAAAGAAGCCGGAATGAGCGCTCGCCAGTTCGAGGGTGGGTTCCAGCGACAGGTAATTTCCAATCTCGAAACTGCCGTGCGGGAAGCCGTGCCTCGCGCGCAACCGGTGACCCATATCGGCCTTGGCGAGGCGCGTGTGGAGAACATCGCGTCCAATCGCCGCATTCTCGGACCTGACGGCAAAGTGACTGGCGTCCGATACACGGCTTGCACGACCCCAGCGTTGCGCGCCGCGCCCGAAGGCACGATTGATCCCATTGTCTCGCTGGTTAGCTTCTGGAACAGCGAGCGACCGCTGGCAGTGCTGAGCTACTACGCCACGCATCCGCAGAGTTACTACCGGACGGGAATTCCGAATCCGGACTTCCCGGGCCTCGCGCGATTTTTGCGGCAGTTAGCGGTCCCTGCTGCGTTGCACGTCCACTTCAACGGCGCGGGCGGCAATATCGGCGCGGGCAAGTACAACGACGGGGCGCCGACGAACCGCTTGACGCTGGCCACCCGGCTAGCCGATGGCCTGCGGCGGGCTTGGGAGAATACCAAGCGCGAGCCGCTCACGCCCGAGGTGGTAAACTGGTCGGTCGAGTCTGTTGCGCTGCCGCCATCCCAGCACCTCGTGGCGGCAAAATTCGAGTCAGAACTCCAGGACCGGGACTTGAAGCTGACGACACAAGGGGATGCCTCGCGGTTAGCCTGGCTTCGCCGCTGCCAGTCGGGTCACAAGCTCCAGGTGGCTTGTTTGAAGCTGGGTCGCGCCCGAATTTTGCACCTGCCCGGGGAGCTATTCGTGGAATATCAACTCGCTGCCAAGGCGCAACGACCCGATCTATTTGTGGCGATGGCCGCTTACGGCGATTATGGCCCCTGGTATATTGGCACTGCCATCGCCTACGAACAAGGCGGCTACGAAACCGAACCGAGATCTTCCAATGTGGGGCCAGAAGCCGAAGCCGTGCTTATAAGGGCCATCCGCAAACTTCTTCGGGATTAGCGGGATGCTGTCCACCCTTCAGATTCGTCATTGTCCAACGCCACGTAGCGCAGGTTGATAATCTGCTGTATCGCCGATTGTTAATCGGCAAAGGGGCAACCGATGCCAAATACTAACAGCGGATTGCCAATCCGCGATACAGCCGACTGCCAGTCGGCGCTACGACCGAAATGAATTTCTGCCACCTTTCGCTTTCAAGATTGCCTCTGGCGGGAGAGGTCGATTACGATGCTTCCCCTATGTCTGAAGCTTTGTCTCCCATCCCTGGCGCGGGCCGAACCGATAACCGCCGACCGGAACAGCTTCGCCCGATCCATTTTCAAAATGACATCGCTCCCCATGCCACCGGTTCCACGTTGATTGCGTGCGGAAACACGCGGGTAATTTGCGGTGTGACGGTGGAAGAGAATGTGCCGCGGTGGATGAAGGAGCAGAGTGTCTCCGGCGGCTGGATCACCGCTGAGTACTCGATGTTGCCTTACTCGACTCACCAGCGAAAGCCACGCGATATCACGAAAGGGAAGCTCGATGGCCGTTCCCAGGAAATTCAACGTCTCATCGGACGCTCCATGCGCGCGGCCATTGACTTGGACAAGGTGGGGCCTCGCACGATTTGCCTGGACTGCGATGTTTTGCAGGCGGATGGCGGCACGCGGACGGCCGCTATCACCGGCAGTTACGTGGCGCTCTCGCTGGCCATGCGAAAGCTGCTGGCCGAAGGCAAGCTTAAGGAGAATCCGTTGCTGCGAGCCGTGGCGGCGGTCAGCATCGGAATTGTGGATCGAAAGCCGCTACTGGATCTTTGCTACACCGAAGACGTGGCGGCCTCGGTGGACTTAAACCTGGTGATGAATGAGGGGGGCGAATTCATCGAATTACAAGGGACCGGCGAGGAGGCCAGCTTCACGGAATCGGAATTAGCCTCGCTTTTGGCGCTTGGCAAGATGGGGATTCGAGAACTATTGGCGCTGCAAAAAGCGGCATTGGAGTAAGGCAAAAGCTGGCCCCACAAATCTCCATCAGGGGCCGGGTCTTTATAGATGAAGGGGCGATGTCTATGGAAAATTTCGGTTAGGATTTCCTCTCAAGCCGAGGAAGCCGTCATGCACCTGCTGGAGGAGGTGATCGGGCAACCGGCCTGCGTGTACGTGGATGCTCGAACTCAGGGCACGATTGCCAGTGTCTATGCCGCCAACAGTTCGGATTGTTCCATGGCAAAACGGGGGGCCCTTCGCGCAGGCCTCCAAAGGATCAAGGAAGGCGGGTTGCTGTCGGGCCCGGTCAGGATTGCGGTGTCTAAAATCCAGCGCGAGAATTGGGCGGAGTCCTGGAAACGCCATTTCAAACCCATCGAAATTGGCTCCGCCTTGCTGCTCAAACCAAGCTGGAGCAAACGCCGTCCGAAAAAAAACCAGGCGATGGTGATTCTCGATCCAGGCCTGAGTTTCGGGACCGGGCAACATCCCACCACCCGGTTTTGTTTGGAGCAGATTGTCATTGCCCAAAAAGAGGGCCAGACGCGATCACTTTTGGACATAGGGACTGGGTCTGGCATCCTTGCCATCGCCGCCAGGAAACTGGGGTATCAGCCAGTCACCGCCATCGATTCAGATACTGAAGCAATCAGGATCGCCCGGACCAATGCCAAACAAAATGGCGTGCTGGAGCAAGTAGGCCTGGTGCGCCAGGATTTGGCGCAGTTGCCACTTCGCAGCGGGAGAAAATATGATGTGGTGTGCGCCAACTTGATTTTCGACCTTCTTTTGGCAGAAAAGTGGCGAATCCTCGGCCAGCGAAAGCCCGGCGGAGTGTTGGTCCTGGCGGGCATACTTCGTTCGCAATTCCCCCAGGTTCAAGCGGCTTATGAGGAGTGCGGGGTCAGGTTGGCCGCGTTCAAAACCGAAAAAGAATGGGCTTCTGGAACGTTCAGGCAGTGTATCCTTTAAGGACAGCGGATGGCCATTTCCAGGCAGGAAGGGCAAAATAATCCAAAATTTTGTTTGAACTTTTTGCCCAAAAGTCTTTCTATTGTAACAATGAACTCTGAAATGTTAAGGTCAGAGACTGTTGCAGTTCGTCAAGGCGCTTCCCACCTGTCTCTTGGCATTATTCAAGCTACGAGTTCCCTTAAGAAAGGTAAACGTTATGACTAGAACGCTAGATGTAATAACCGAAATCATTCGTAATCCCAAACATCCCTTCCGCAAAGCCGACGATCGGCCAGTCAAAGCCCAAAAGCACCGCTACGAACGGAGGAAAATCAAAGAGTTCATGCGCCTGAGTGACTGGGGAGAAGAAAAAACAGCTTAGTCAACTAAATCTCAAAATTGAGGAGAAGCCACGCTTTGGCGTGGCTTCTTTTTTTATTGGCAACGGGGGCAGACCCCGAAGAATTCCAGCTTGTGAGTGACCGCCTTGAAGCCGTTCCGGGCGGCGATTTTTGACTGGAGCGAACGAGGAAAGCATTCCTCAATTTCAACAATCTGGGAGCATTGCGTGCAAACCAGGTGATGATGATGCCCATCATCGCCCTCCGCCAAGAGTTCGAAGCGGGCGCCTCCCTTCCCAAAATGAAACCGCTTTACCATGCCCATCTGTTCCATCAAATGCAGAGAGCGATAGACCGTGGCTAAATCGCAATCTTTTGAGGGCAAAGCGTGAAAGATTTCCCGCACGCTCAAGGGATGGGATTCGCGCCCCAGAATTTTCAAGATGGCCAGGCGGGGGCCGGTCAACTTGCGCGATTTGCGCCGAAGTTGCTCCGCCGAATCAGGAAATCTCCGGGCCAGCCGGGGATGGGAATGCCTGAGGGATTTCATGATTTCGCAGCCTGCAAAACGGTTTTTCGAGTGAAGCGCCCAAGCAGGAGCGAAACCAGGAAGAACGCGATACAAGTCAGCACAATGGCCGGACCGCAGGGGACATCCAGTTGGTAGGAGAGCGCAATGCCGCACACTCCCCCGGCGAGGCCGAAGGCCAAGCTGAGTAAAATGTGCTGGCGAAGATTGTGACTCAAGCTCCGGGCGGCGGCTGGAGGGATGACGAGCAGGGAGGTGACCAGGATAATTCCTAACAGCCGAATGGTAATCGCCACTGTCAAAGTGAGAACGATCACAAAAAAATAGTTTAGCCGCCTCACCCGCACGCCACAGACATGGGCTAATTCTTCCTGCACAGTGATAAGGCTCAGGTCCGTCAAACGGATAAAGAGCGCCGTCCCGAGCAACGCGCACAGCCCGGCTGCCAGCCAAACATCGGGCCAGCCAATAGCGAGAATATCGCCGAAGAGGTAGCCTTGAATGTCCGCCGGGCGGCTCTTCAACAGGCTCAGGATGATGATTCCCACCGCCACTGATCCGGCCAGCAAAAGAGCCATTATAGTATCCGTGAGAAGCTCGGTATTCTCTCTCAACCAATAGATGGCGGCGGCGACCAGGAGACTAACAGCCACCAAGGGTACAGTTGGATTGGGCAGGCCGAGCCAGAAGCCCAGCGCCACTCCCGCGAGGGCGGCATGGGACACCGTATCGCTGAAGAAGGCCATGCGACGCGCGGTCACAAACACTCCGAGCAAAGCGCAGAGCGGCGCCAGAAAGAGGGTGGCCAGAAAGGCCCGTAACATAAATGGTTCAGTGAACATGGTGATGCCCATAAGGAGAGACGTGGATACCGTAGGCCTGTTTAAGCGATTCGGCATTCATGACCTGTTGCGGCGAACCCTCACAACAAATGACGCGATTAAGCGCATAAACCCAGGAGGCATGGCGATAGACCATCGATAGATCATGCGACACCAGGATAACAGTGAGGCGATGGCGCTGCTGGATTTCCGCGATCAAATCATAAAAGGTCTGCTCGCCCGGCGAATCCACGCCGGCGGTGGGTTCATCGAGCAGGAGCAGATCGGGTTTTCGCAGCAAGCTAAAAGCGATCAAGACACGCTGCAGTTGACCTCCGGAAAGTTTGCCTAAAGGGCGGTCGAGCAGAGCTTCGACACCGATCTCCGCCAGGGAAGCGCGGATGCGCGCATCGATCTGCTGGTGGGATTGCCAGAACCAGTGATGGGTTTCGCGCAGGCGCAGGGCAAGAAATTCGCGGACACTCAGGATAAAGTTGCCCTCGAGGTTGAAACGTTGCGGGACATAGCCGATGCGCGGCAGGGCCGCCGACAACCGTTTCTGGCCGAATAGTTCTATTTCTCCCGAGGAAGGTTTTTGCAGTCCCACCAAAGAGCGAAGCAGAGTAGTCTTGCCCGAGCCGTTAGGTCCAATCAGGGCCACCAACTGTCCGACTGGCACGCTCAGGTTCACCCCTTGAAGCACAGGTTGGCCTCCCAGCACGACCCCCAACTCGCGAACCTCAACGGCGATTAGGCCGGACTCAGTAACAGGATTATTCTGCATGCGCTTTCAACTGCCTGACGAGGACGAGGGCGTTGGTCGCCATGACTTCCTCATACGCCGTGCGGTTTAAAGGCCCTGACTCCAAAGTATCCAATTGGACAAGGGGGAGACGCAAATCTCCCCCTATTTGCCGGGCCAATCGCGAAGGAGCGGGCGGTTCGGTGAAAATGGCCTGGACATGATTGTTGCGGATCGAACGATACAAGGCCGCGAGGTATTTGAGCGAAGGCTCCACCTCTGGCACGGGCTCGATTACCCCGATAATGCTTAAACCATATCGTCTCGCGAAGTAAGGGAAGGCGTCGTGATAGGTAACAATGGAAGCGCCTTTAACTTGGGACAAGGCTTGCGCCAAAACCGCATCGAGCTTCTCCAACCGGTCCAAATAGCGCCTCGCATTAATGCCAAATTGAAGGGCACGGGACGGATCGGCGTGTTGCAGCGCCCTCAAAATGTTGGTCACCGCATTACAGGCCAGGCGGGGGTCCAACCAGACATGCGGGTTGGGAACCCCGCCCTCTGGCAAGCTTGAACGCGCGTTCGGGTGAAGATTGGCAGCACCCGGGGTGACGAGGCGCAGAGCACTAGCTACTGCATGGTCCGTTTGCGGAGGTTGGGCACGAGGAGCAGGCGTCGAATAGATGATCTCCGAGCTCAACCCGGAGGCAGTTTCCACCACCATTTTAGCGCGCGCACCGGCAGCATTTCGGACCGCCTTCTCCAGCCATCGTTCGAGTCCGAGTCCGTTGATGATAATAAGGTCGGCCTGGGAAACCTTCTGCAGATCCTTCCGGGAGAATTGATAATCATGCGGTTCAACGTTGGCCGGCAAGAGGTTCTCCACATCGGCCGCATCACCCGCCACATTGGCAGTGAAGCAATAAATGGGCAAAAAACTAGTTAGAACCCGAAGCTTCCGCGTTTCTGCTCCTGGCGAGGGGATTCCCTGGATGCAACTGCACGCCAAGGCGAGAAAAACCAGATGGCGCCGATGACGCATGGAAGTAAATTAAGTCAGCCCGGGCTATTTGCAAACTATTTGCAATTGGAAACAGCCATTAGATTTTGGCAGATTGGCAGGGTTTGGTGTGAGCCGCAACCTTTCTTATTCAGCGGTTCTCATTATGGCAGGGGATCTGCACAATTTCCGGAAGGACGAGTTCCCGAAGAGACAGCAAAGGGGGTTGATACTGGGCGCTCCAAGGGCGACTAATTTTTTCTCCTAAAAGTAGGTATTTCCCTAATTGCGCGCGCGGAGGCGGGGTGTAGCCTTTACTTGATGAAACGAGATGAAACCGGAGAAGGAAGAATAATCGAACACACCAAAGGGATCGGGACAGTTACACGGGAAATGGTCTCGCGGCGCGCGCGGGAAGTGGCCTTGATCAACGGTCATCCGGAGAGGGTTTCTCCGTCCGATTGGGAGGAGGCCAAGCGCGAATTATCGGGGGAAGAAAGTCTATTTCCAACAGAATCGGCAGCAGAAGCTTTGCCGGAGTCCGGAAGGTGGGACCCAACGCCTGGGTCAGTTGGCCATAAGGTGATTGAGCGGCCGGCGAACGATGAGCAATCCGACGCTGAAAAGTTGACCGAGGAAGGTCTTGCGGAAGCGGAGCACGACCGGATGGTCGAAGGAACGAAAGAAAGCCTTCGAAGAGATCAGGCCTAGAGAAGTGTTTTGCCCGGACCTCACTCCTTGCGCCTGCAGCCGTGATATTTTGCGGGAATTATGGAATGAAAGGGGATGTGGCTAGCTAGCGGCCAGCGCAAACGGTGGGGCGCCGGCCTCTCCAATTCTACCTTACTTCGCGCCCTGAAAAAACGGAACCAACTTCTCGGAATAGTAAGGCTCCTGGCTGGACCAAAAAATGTAACTTACCTTCAGATACTCTTTTCCGAACTCAATGAGTTCGGGAATCGTAATCTGTTGGCCAGTTCGCGGATTCTGGTAGTCATAGTTGCCGTCCTGAGCGGCGATTCCAGTGGGAATGGTTCCAGCACAGGCTCGAAGCAAGGGGTAGCAATGCTTCATCTGCCCTGGCTTGTAGGGCAAGAGATCCGGGCCGCCGAGACCTGCCTTCAATTCTCGCGCTCTTTGATACACGCTGCGCAGATAGGACCTATCATGGCCAGGAAGCCATTCTCCCGGCATAAAGTTGGCGTATTGCATGGCGACCGATTTCGGAAACGCGCGCTTTAAGATTGTCATATTTGTCATGATGGCGTCGCGATAAATCTCAGGTGTGAATCCGGGGGGAAACCAGCGTCCGCTTTCGCCAAACCCGACGGCCGTTTCGGGGAGATTGATTCCCTCGACCTTGCCATCAAATTCGTGACCGAGCGCAAAAAGGAGGCGATGAAATCGTTCCTGAACGGCGGGATCCCAGCGCCTCGCCACCCAACCTTCTGCGACGGCATGGTCCTCGTCATCCCCAGTGAAACTGTACTGCTTGTCCGCTCCGCCGTGGTATCGGCTTTCTGCGAGCAGATACGGTGGCACATTCTTACTCGTTGGCGCAAAGGAGGAATCCTGGATTTGGATGAAAAGCCTTTTTCCATGGCCGGCGAGAAATTTCAGGTCGTGGCCAATGGCGCTAAAATCATAGGCATCTTTCCCCGGTTCCAGTTCGTTCCAGGTATATTTCAATTGGGCGCCGTCAAAAGCAGTTGTGCCGAGGAAGGCAGCCTCGGCTATCCTTCCCCTGTCGCGGTTGAAGAAGACATAATGATGGATGCTTTGAGCTATGTTCCGGGAGCAGAAGAAGAACAGAACTCCGCAAGCTAGTGTGGCGTTTCTCACTGGACTTATGCGCAGAATGATACAGATAAAAATCCGATCAATGTAAAGAGGATACGCTCTTCCAGTGAAATCTCGTCGCGAGGTTTATCTTTGCCCCGAACGCAGGGCAGTTTATGATGTTGCATGTGCCATGCGTCACAAAATCTTTTTTATTCGCTTTGGGCATCCTGGCGTGCTTCGGAGCCGCAAGCGCCTTTAGCCAATCGACTAACCTTAAACTGAAAACGATTGTGTCAACCAATCCTGTCCCTTCCCGATCCCTCCACACAAATCGGCTGGCGCGCGAGAAATCTCCTTACCTGCTTCAGCATCAGCATAATCCGGTGGACTGGTATCCGTGGGGCGAAGGGGCTTTTTCCAAGGCGCGCCAGGAGCACAAGCCGATTTTCGTCAGCATCGGTTACTCGACGTGCCATTGGTGCCACGTCATGGAGCGGGAATCTTTTGAAAGCCAGGAAGTGGCGGATTTTTTAAATCAACATTTCATCAGCATCAAGGTGGATCGCGAGGAGCGCCCGGATGTGGACAAGATTTACATGACTTTCGTGCAAGCCATGATTGGCCAGGGGGGCTGGCCTTTGAATGTATTTATCACCCCGGATCTCAAACCATTTTACGGCGGCACCTATTGGCCTCCGGAAGGCAAACAGGGGCGGCCGAGTTTTTTGCAAGTCCTGCAACAAGTTGCCAGCGCCTGGGTGGATCGACGGGAACAGCTCACCGGCTCTTCTACTGAACTGCATCAGAAACTAGTCCAACTAACGGAGCGGCCCGGCACGAACGTTCTTATTTTGACCAGCGCGACCTTGCGCAACGCGGGCACCCATCTCAAGGAAGGCTACGATGCGAAGCACGGCGGCTGGGGGACCGCGCCCAAATTTCCCACGCCCAGCCACCCCGCCTTTCTGCTGCGCTATGGCGTGCGCTTCAAGGATCAGAAGGCGATCCAAATGGTCCTTCATACTTGTGAGCGGATGGCAGCGGGTGGACTTTACGACCAGATTGGCGGCGGCTTCTCGCGTTACTCGACTGATGCTCAATGGCTGGTTCCACACTTTGAGAAGATGCTCTATGACAACGCTCAATTGCTCGACTTGTACTTGGATGCTTATCTGGCCAGCGGGGAAACCCGGTTCGCGGAGGTGGCGCGAGACATCATTCGTTATGTTCTGCGCGATATGACGAGCCCTGAAGGGGGCTTCTATTCGGCGGAAGATGCCGACAGCGAGGGCAAAGAAGGGAAGTTTTATTGTTGGACTCGCTCGGAATTATCCAAGCTGCTCACGCCGGAGGAATTTAATGTGGCGGTGAAATACTTTGGCGTGACCGAAGCGGGCAACTTCGTGGACCACAGCGACCCCGAACCACTTCTTCATCAAAATGTGCTGAGCGTGGCGGAACCAAAGCTGACTAAGACCGATGAGCCGCTGCTCCATTCGGTGAAGGAAAAGCTTTTCAAAGCCCGGAGCAAACGGGTGCGGCCGCATCGCGATGACAAGGTGCTCGCCTCCTGGAATGGTTTGATGCTCGGGGCCCTGGCTCGAGCTTATGGCGTGCTGGGGGATGAGGCCTGGCGCGACGCCGCGGAAAAAAACCTCGCTTTTCTAAAAGCAAAACTGTGGGACGCTTCGACGAAGACCCTCTATCATCGCTGGCGCGATGGAGCGCGCGATACCGTGCAACTGCTGGAGGGGTACGCTTTCCTGCTCAGCGGCACATTGGATCTCTACCAGGCGACGCTGGAAGATAAACACCTCGTGTTCGCCCTTTCGCTGGCCGAGGCAATCCTGGCCAAATTTTACGACGTTGACGAAGGGGGTTTTTGGCAAAGCAGCGCAGGGGCTGAGGATCTAATTCTTCGCATCAAAGAGGACTACGACGGAGCCGAACCCTCGGGGAACTCGGTGGCCATCTTGAGCTTTTTGCAACTGGCCGCGATCACAGACCGCAAAGAGTTCAAGGAGGCGGCTGAGAAAAGTCTGCGTCTTTTCTCCGGGCGCTTGCAAAATTTTCCCCAGGCGGTCCCTTACATGTTGCTGGGTCTGGATTTCAATTTGGAAGAACCCCGGCGAGTTGTTCTGGCGGGAGACGCGCATGGCCAGGCTGCCAAAGTTCTGCTTCGCGCCGCGCAAGCAGTCTATCAGCCGAATAAGGTGGTTCTGGGGACAACGGGCCCAGTGGAGCCCTTCGCCAGGACTCTGCCCGCGAAGGAGGGGCAGCCAGTCGTTTATCTGTGCACTGGCACAGCCTGCCAGCCGCCCAGCCAGGAGCCGGAAAAGGTGAAGCAGATGCTAAGATAATCTTAAGGTTCTGAAAAATTGTTTGAAGGAGCGGGGATGCTCCAGTAATGATTAAAGTCGAATGCGGCGCCAGGCTGCGCATGGATTGGAAATTGTATGCGCTCAATTCTAGTGATTGAAGACGATTCGGAGTTGCGGCAAATGCTGCAACAGATATTACTCGCGGCTGGTTATGAGGTCAGGACCGCCGAGGATGGCAAACAAGCGGCCAACCTTTATCAAACCAGACCACCCGAGTTGGTGATCACAGATGTTTACATGCCCAACAAGGATGGGTTGGAGGTAATCATGGAGCTGCGCGCAAGTTTTCCCCAGACAAAAATCATCGCCATATCCGGCCAGCTCACCAAAAAAAACATGCTGCCGGTGGCGCTTACTCTCGGCGCGGTGCGAACTCTTTCCAAGCCCTTTCAGCCCCAGGAACTTTTGCAGGTAGTGGAAGAGGTCTTCCAGGCGAATTGAACACTCTCGGCAAAGGGGATATTGCCGGCAAGGGTTTTCTATAAACATGCCGCGCCTCTGACGCTGCGTCGAAAACGCCCCTCAGCCAGGTTTCCATACCAAGCGATTCCCTGTTCGGGTTTGTTTGCTCGGGCGGAGCCGCATGGCTGCGACGCCGGGTCGGGCATGGGCTGTTTCGCGCGTCGCCAATTGGCATCTATAAATCAGTCCGGCGGCAGACGCCAAGGAGGTGGGGGTTGGGGAACCCCGCTGAAGAAACGACCTGCCGCCAGACCTAAATTCGATAGGATGACTTTAAGAGTGGAGCCTGAGGATTAAAATCAGACAAACGCCTATTTTCTTGTCAGCGAAGTTCCTACATGCGTAGTGGAGCCGGAACTTTCCTAATGTGATTCCGGGCAAGCTGCGCTCTCCTTAAGACTTCGATTCAGCGGGGTGCTGGACGCGGCCCGAGATTTGATAATCGGGCTCACCGCGGGGTGGCGCAGCTCCGGGTCTGGCGTTCGACTTCAACCAATAGATTTCGATGGCTCTGGCCAATTCCACGAGTTCGTCGATGCTGCTCGGCTTCACCAGATAGGAATTCGCGCCCAAATCATAAGCGGTGTCGATGTCCTCGCGGTGGCTGGAGGAAGTAAGCATGGTAATTGGAAGGCGTCTCAATCTGGGCTGCTGGCGCACCCAAGCCAGGACCTCCAAGCCTGATTTTTTGGGCAGCTTCAGGTCCAGCAGAAGGAGCGTCGGAATTGGCTTATTGGCCGCAATGGAAAAATAATCAATGGCCTGCTGTCCATCGGCAAGGAATTCGACGGGAGCGGTGATCTTGGCCTTCCGGAACGCCATGCCGATCAGCATCACGTCATCCTGATTATCTTCGACACTCAGAATTAAGCTATTCATGACGGTTCCAGGTTTTGGCTAACAGGGAGGTCCACCCAAAACAGGCTGCCTTTGCCCAATTCGGATTTCAGGCCCACGCGCCCCCCCATCCGCTCAGCTCCTTTACGGACCAGAGCCAAGCCGATTCCGGTGCCCGGATAATCGCGGGCGGTATGCAATCGTTCGAACAGACCGAAAACTTTCGGAAAGTGCTCCTCATTGATGCCGATGCCATTGTCCTGTACGGAAAGGCGGATCGAATCCTGGTCGCGCACCGAGGAAATTTGAATATGAGGGGTCTGTCCGCTGGCCACAAACTTTAAAGCGTTGCCGATCAAGTTGGCGAGAATTTGGGCCACCGTGGCGGGGTGGCCGAACACGCAACCGAGGGGTTTCTGCGCGCTCAAGACGGCCTCTTTATCCTGGATGTCTTTTTCGAGAGCGCTAACGACCTCTGTTAAGGTTTGATCGAGATCGATCCGGACGCGAGGCAATTCTGCGTTGGTCAATCGGCTATAGGCCAGCAGTTCGGCGAGGAGGCGGTCCAAATGATGGCTGGAGCGGACGATGCGGCCAGCCAGTTCGGCCCCTTCTTTACTCAGTTGCGAACCGTGATCTTCAAGTAAAATTTCGGCAAAACTTTGCATGGAGCGAAGTGGGGCGCGCAGGTCATGGGCGATGGAGTAATTGAAGGTCTCCAACTCCTTATTAACCTCCGTGAGAGTAACCACCTGCTTCTGCAGTTTTGCATTGAGGTCGTGGATTTTCTCCTCGGCTGCCTTCCGCAAGGTGATGTCGCGCGCGAAAATATAGATCAATTTCTCAGCCGGAAAAGGCGCGGCTGTCCAGCCCAGCCATCGCCAGGAGCCGTCTTTGCACCGGTAACGGCCTTCGAAGTAAGTGGCCGATGAACCGGCCCTCAACTGGCTGAACTGCGCCGCCATGGACTCTCGTTCTTCGGGATGAACCAAATCCAAGCCGGAGGTTGTCTTCAACTCTTCCGCTGTAAAACCGAGGCATTTTTCCCAGGAGGGATTCACCTGTTTCAATCGGCCTTCGAAATCGGCGATGCCCAGCAGATCCAGGGCGAGAGTAAAAAATCGGTTGCGTTTAGTTTCAGCATCCAGCCGATCCACTGCTTCGGCCAGGCGCTTTCGGTGTTCGGCCTCCTCCATGCGGAGGAGTTGTTCGGCCTGCTGCTTGATCTGCTCGGTTTTTAAATACAGATCCACGAACACCGTCACTTTAGCCCGCAGCACTTCCGGCACGATGGGGGTCAGAATGTAATCTACCGCTCCTAGCGAATAGCCTCGATAGACCTGGGTGTCGGATTGACTGATGGAAGTGACGAAAATTATGGGCGTCAATTCAGTGCGAGGCCGCTGGCGAATCAACCCAGCCGTCTCGAAACCGTCCATGCCTGGCATGGAGACATCCATGAGAATAACCGCGAACTCCATCTTCAACAAATGCCGGAGCGCTTCTTTTCCACTCCGCGCCCGAACTAAATTCTGGCCCAGATTGGAAAGCACCGCTTCCAACGCTAGCAATTTGTCGTCGCGATCATCGACCAGCAGAATATTGACTCTTTTGGCGGAGATTGCTCGCGGCGCGCCGTTCCGTTGGGCTTCCAACTCTCCATTGCTGGCGGAAAGGGAGGGCGGTTTTTCGATTGTTTTGGTGGTGGGGTCCATTCTGGTTCTGTTAGCGGTGCAGCCACAACCGCAGAACGGTTCGCAGGTGTTCAGTATCGACTGGTTTGGACATGTAGTCGGAAGCGCCGGCGGCGATGCACTTCTCGCGGTCGCCTTTCATGGCTTTGGCAGTGATGGCGACGATGGGCAGGTGTTCGAACTGCTCGATGGCGCGGATGGCTTTCATGGTGGCATATCCGTCCATGGTGGGAAGCATGATGTCCATGAGGACAATATCAATGTCCTGGTTTTGCTTAAGCAAGTCAATGGCATCTCTGCCGTTCTCGGCTGACAGGACATTCATTTTGAAACGCTCGAGCACACTCATCATGGCGAAGATGTTGCGAACGTCATCGTCCACCAGGAGCACTTTTTTGTTCTCCAGCACACCCTGGTGCAAGCTCTCGAGCATGCGCCGCTGGCGTTCGGGCAGTTTGGAGGCATCGCGATGAAGGAGGAGAGCCGTCTCATCCAACAGCCGTTCAGGGGAGCGGACGTCTTTGATCAGAATTCGCTCGGCTAATTGTTTCAGCCTGACTTCCTCGTCCTTCAATAGTTCCCTGGAGGTATAGATAACGATGGGCAAGCTGCGGGATTGAGGTTGATTTTTCACCTGCTCCAGCCACTCCATTCCCGACATGTCGGGCAGTCCCAAGTCCAGAATCACGCAATCGAAGTTCTGCGAACTAATGGCTTCCAATGCCGCTTTGCCGGTGGCAGCCACCGTCGTGTGCACGTCGCCATTCCCGATCAGTTCCCGGAGGTTCATCTGCTGGACTTCGTCATCTTCCACGAGCAAGAGGTTTCTCATGGGCCGCTCCACAAAACTCTTTAGCGACTCAAAAGCCGCCTCCAAGCTGCCTTGGTTCTCGGGCTTTCTCAAGTACCCCAAGGCGCCTTGAGTCAGGGCCGGTTCCTGGTCGTCATCCACCGTTATAATCTGGACCGGAATATGGCGGGTAGCGAGATCGACTTTCAACCGATCCAAAACCCGCCAGCCATCGAAGTCTGGCAGATGAATATCCAGCGTAATGGCATCAGGTTTTAGTTCCCGCGCCAGCGCCAGCGCTGCCGAAGCCAGCGGAGCAATCACGCCTTTGAAGCCTTTCGCCCGGGCCATTTCCAGAAGGATGCCCGCGTAACGGGGATCGTCCTCCACGATAAGAAGCACTCGGTCGCCCGATTGGATGCGCCCATGATCGTCTTCGACATAGGCTTCCATGTTCTGGGCGCTTTCCATGGCGGCTTCCGAGGGGGCATCGCTTTCGATGTCGATGACGCCGGTATCCGGCCGTGGAGGAGTGGTTTCGCGACGGGGAACGCGCACGGGGACATGGCTGATTGGCAGGTAGAGAGTGAACGTGCTGCCTTGTCCAACGGCGCTGGCGAGCCGGATCTCGCCGCCGAGCAACCGCGCGATTTCGCGGCTGATGGTCAGGCCCAGGCCAGTGCCCCCGAACTTGCGGCTGGTGCTCCCATCTGCCTGATGGAAGGCTTCAAAGATGATCTGCTGCTTATCCGGGGCGATGCCAATGCCGGTATCGGCCACCGAGAAGGCCACCACTGAGCGAGCGCGCCGCAGCCCTTCGCTATCCGGGCTCCAACCTTCGGTGACCACCGCCATGCTGAGCACGACGCTGCCTCGTTCGGTGAACTTGAACGCATTGGAGAGCAGATTGCGGATGACCTGTTCGAGCCGTTGCGAATCGGTGAAGATGTGGTGCGGCAGGTTGTCGTCAAGCTCGACCTTAAAGTCCAGTGAGCGGGTCTCAGCCATGTGGCGGAACGTCCGCTCCACATAGCCCCGCAACTCGGTGAATCGCAACTGAGCAACATCAAGGGTGACGGTGCCGGATTCGATTTTGGAGAGGTCGAGGATGTCGTTGATAAGCGTGAGCACGTCGTTGCCGGAAGCGTGAATGGTTTTGGCAAACTCGACTTGTTTGGGTTGCAAGTTCCCCTCGGAGTTGATGGAGAGTTGCTGGGCCAGGATAAGCAAGCTGTTCAGAGGAGTGCGCAACTCGTGAGACATATTGGCCATGAACTCCGATTTGTACTTGGAGGTGATGGCGAGTTGCTCGGCCTTTTCTTCCAGCGCCTGGCGGGCCTGTTCGACTTCCGTATTCTTGCGTTCCACTTCGGAGTTCTGCTCGGCCAGCAGCTTGGCTTTGTCCTGCAATTCCTCGTTGGTGTTCTGCAATTCCTCCTGCCGGCTTTGCAATTCTTTGGCCAGAGATTGGGACTGCTTGAGCAAGTCTTCGGTTCGGGTGTTGGCTTCAATGGTGTTGAGGACGATGCCAATGGATTCGACGAGCTGATCCAGAAAGGCTTGATGAATGGGGCTGAACCGTTCAAAGGAGGACAGTTCCATGACCGCCTTAACATTTCCCTCGAAGAGCACCGGCAACACGATGATATTCGTCGGTGGGGCCTGGCCGAGACCGGAGGTGATCTGCACGTAATCCGGCGGAGCATCATTGACGAGGATGCGCTCTTTCTCCAGCGCTGCTTGACCAACCAATCCTTCGCCCAACAGGAACTTGTTCCCAACTTGCTTGCGATTCCGGAAGGCATAGCTGGCCAGGAGTTTCAAATAGGTGTCACTCTTATCGGCCTCGACTTCTTCTTTTCCAGCCTCCATCACATAAAAAACTCCTTGCTGCGCTCCGACCACCGGAGCCAGTTCCGACAAGATAAGCTTGCCGACGGTGAGCATGTCCTTCTGCCCTTGCAACATGCGCGTGAACTTGGCGAGGTTGGTCTTGAGCCAGTCCTGGTCATTGTTCTTGATGGTGGTGTCCTTTAGGTTGCGAATCATCTCGTTGATGTTGTCTTTCAACACCGCCACTTCCCCTTTGGCTTCCACCTGGATGGATCGAGTAAGGTCGCCTTTCGTCACGGCCGTCGCCACGTCCGCGATGGCGCGCACTTGCGTGCTCAAATTGGCGGCCAATTGATTGACATTGTCCGTCAAATCTTTCCAAGTGCCAGCCGCCCCAGGCACGCTCGCCTGGCCGCCCAGCTTTCCTTCCACGCCGACTTCCCGCGCCACCGTGGTCACTTGGTCAGCGAACGTCGCCAGAGTGTCGATCATGCTATTGATGGTGTCGGCCAACTCTGCGATTTCTCCCTTGGCTTCGACCAGCAGCTTCCGTTTCAAGTCGCCGTTGGCCACGGCCGTCACGACCTTGGCGATGCCACGCACCTGGTTGGTGAGGTTGGAAGCCATAAAGTTCACGTTATCCGTCAGATCTTTCCAGGTTCCGGAAACGCCTTTGACTTGCGCCTGGCCGCCCAGTTTGCCTTCCGTGCCCACTTCGCGCGCCACGCGCGAGACTTCATCGGCAAAAGAGGAGAGTTGGTCCACCATCGTGTTGACTGTGATCTTAAGTTCGAGAATTTCGCCTTTCACATCCACGGTAATCTTTTTCGTTAGATCCCCGTTGGCGACCGCTGTCGTCACCGCCGCGATATTACGCACCTGGTTGGTCAGGTTGGAGGCCATGAAGTTGACGTTGTCCGTCAGATCTTTCCAAGTGCCGGCCAACCCGCGAACGTCGGCCTGCCCTCCCAATTTTCCTTCGGTGCCCACCTCGCGCGCGACCCGTGTCACTTCTGAAGCGAAAGAGCGAAGCTGGTCCACCATCGTGTTAATGGTGTCCTTGAGTTCGAGGATTTCACCTTTCACGTCCACGGTAATTTTCTTGGACAAATCGCCGTTAGCCACGGCGGTAGTCACGGCCGCGATATTGCGGACCTGGCCCGTCAAATTACCCGCCATGGAGTTGACTGAGTCCGTCAAATCTTTCCAGGTGCCGGCGACCCCTCGCACATTGGCTTGGCCGCCAAGTTTGCCCTCCGTGCCGACTTCGCGGGCCACACGCGTCACTTCCGCGGCAAAAGAGGAGAGCTGATCCACCATCGTGTTGATGGTGTTTTTGAGTTCGAGGATTTCACCTTTCACGTCCACCGTGATTTGCTTCGACAAGTCGCCATTGGCGATAGCAGTGGTGACGGCAGCGATATTGCGGACCTGGCCGGTAAGATTGGAGGCCATGGCGTTTACTGAATCGGTCAGGTCCTTCCATGTGCCGGCCACACCTTTGACGTCTGCCTGGCCGCCAAGTTTGCCCTCCGTGCCGACTTCGCGGGCGACACGAGTCACCTCGGCGGCGAAAGAGGAGAGCTGATCCACCATCGTATTGACCGTATTCTTCAGTTCGAGGATTTCACCTTTGACGTCCACTGTAATTTTTTTGGAGAGGTCACCGGTCGCGACCGCCGTGGTGACGGCGGCGATGTTGCGCACTTGGGAAGTCAAGTTACCGGCCATTGAATTCACTGAATCGGTCAGGTCTTTCCAGGTGCCGGCCACCCCCTTCACGTCGGCCTGGCCGCCCAGCTTTCCTTCGGTGCCGACTTCGCGGGCCACACGCGTCACTTCGGCGGCGAAGGAGCGAAGCTGGTCCATCATCGTGTTCATCGTATCTTTGAGCTGGAGAATTTCCCCTTTCACATCCACCGTGATTTTCTTGGACAAGTCTCCGTTGGCCACAGCCGTCGTGACTTCTGCGATATTACGCACTTGAGCAGTGAGGTTGCTGGCCATAGAATTCACTGAATCGGTCAGGTCCTTCCAAGTGCCGGCCACACCGCGCACTTGCGCCTGGCCGCCCAACTTACCCTCCGTGCCGACTTCGCGAGCCACGCGCGTCACTTCCGAACCGAAGGAGCGAAGCTGATCCACCATCGTGTTCATGGTGTCTTTGAGCTGAAGGATTTCACCTTTCACATCCACTGTGATCTTCTTGGAAAGATCTCCATTGGCTACAGCGGTCGTAACCTCAGCGATGTTGCGCACCTGCGAAGTGAGATTGGAGGCCATGGAGTTCACCGAATCGGTCAGGTCTTTCCAGGTTCCGGCCACTCCTTTCACATCGGCCTGGCCGCCCAGTTTGCCTTCCGTGCCGACTTCACGGGCCACGCGCGTGACCTCGGCGGCGAAGGATGAGAGCTGGTCCACCATCGTGTTGATAGTGTTTTTGAGAGCGAGGAATTCCCCTTTTACGTCCACCGTAATCTTTTTGGATAGGTTTCCATTGGCAACGGCCGTCGTCACTTCGGCGATGTTGCGCACTTGGGAAGTGAGGTTACCGGCCATGAAATTCACGTTATCGGTGAGATCTTTCCAGGTGCCAGCCACACCGCGCACTTCGGCTTGACCACCCAGTTTGCCTTCCGTGCCCACTTCGCGGGCTACGCGGGTGACTTCGGCGGCAAAGGAGGAGAGCTGATCCACCATCGTATTGATGACGTTTTTGATTTGGAGAATTTCCCCTCGCACATCCACGGTAATTTTTTGGGTGAGGTCGCCGCTGGCGATGGCCGTGGCCACTTTGGAGAATTCGCGGAGCTGCACGGTAAGATTGCTGGCCATGAAATTGACCGAATCGGTCAGGTCTTTCCACGTCCCGGCCACCCCTTTGACCTCGGCCTGGCCGCCCAATTCTCCTTCGGTGCCGACTTCGCGAGCCACACGGGTGACCTCCGAAGCGAACGAGCTGAGCTGGTCCACCATGGTGTTAACCACGTTTTTGATCTGGAGAATTTCTCCTCGCACATCGACCGTGATTTTTTGGGTTAAGTCGCCGTTGGCAATGGCGGTGGCTACTTTGGATACGTCGCGGAGCTGCACCGTGAGGTTGCTGGCCATGAAATTAACGTTATCAGTGAGATCTTTCCAAGTGCCGGCCACGCCTTTGACTACGGCCTGACCTCCGAGTTTTCCTTCCGTGCCCACTTCGCGGGCCACGCGCGTCACTTCGGCCGCGAAAGAGGAGAGCTGATCGACCATCGTGTTAATGGTGTTTTTCAATTCCAGGATTTCACCTTTGACGTTGACTGTGATTTTCTTCGACAAGTCGCCGGTTGCCACGGCCGTTGTCACTGCCGCGATATTGCGCACCTGCGCCGTGAGGTTGGCCGCCATCAGGTTGACCGAATCCGTCAAGTCCTTCCAAGTGCCCGAAACCCCTTCGACTTTAGCTTGGCCGCCCAACGCGCCTTCGGTGCCGACTTCGCGCGCCACGCGCGTCACTTCCGAGGCGAAGGACCGAAGCTGGTCCACCATCGTGTTAATGGTATCTTTTAATTCAAGAAACTCGCCGCGCACATCCACCGTAATCTTCTTCGCCAAGTCACCATTGGCGACGGCCGTGGTCACAGTAGCGATGTTGCGCACCTGGGAGGTAAGATTGGACGCCATCAGGTTCACATTGTCTGTCAAATCCTTCCAAGTGCCGGCGACCCCTTTGACCTTTGCCTGGCCCCCCAGTTTTCCTTCGGTGCCGACTTCACGGGCCACGCGGGTGACTTCCGAGGCGAAGGCGCCGAGTTGATCCACCATGCGGTTGACCGTTTTAGCGGTGCGAAGGAATTCTCCTTCGAGCGGTCTGTTTTCGATTTCCAGAGCCATAGTCTGCGAGAGGTCCCCTTTGCCGACGGCACCAATCACACGGGCGGTTTCGCTAATCGGATGGACCAGGCTGGAGATGAGAAGGTTCACAGAGTCCACGCGTTCGGACCAACCGCCAGAGACATTGCCACTGAAAAGCCGCTCGTTAATTTTTCCTTCCTTACCGACGACTCGGGAGACGCGGTTGAGGGTCTCGGTTGTGCTGGAAAGCGTTTCCGCCACGTCATTGAAGGCGTCGGCCACGCGTCCAGCCGTCCCCACCCACACCACGGGCAAACGCACTGAAAAATCACCCTTCTTCAAGGCGGTCAACACCTTCAAAATCTGTTCTGCATCCAGTACGTCCACTGAGCTTGTTTTGATTGGGGAAACAAGGCGGTTCGGACGCTCCGCCCCCTTTCGCACGCCGGTTTTCTTGCCGTTCTTTGGCGGAATGGCGGGGGCATTTTTGGACAGATCAGGGGGCGGTCCGGCGAGCCTGGAGACGGAATTTGGCGATGATTTTTTCATACAACACTGATTTTAATTCGCACAACGCTCATTGTAGAAGGTGTAAGAGCCTGTTTTAAAATTCCGTGGGGTCCTGTTTTCGGGGAAAAGGCCGGATGGCGAGGCGCGACGAGGGGAGCATACCCCCCAGCTAACTGCGCCCGAGCACCAACGAAGCCAGTCGGCCTTTTCCCCGAAAACCCTCCGGGCGGCGGGTCTTTTGTCTGCGGCCTGCGTTGACTCGGCCGTCACAGCCCGCTGCGGGGATGCTCCGGCCTCGCCGCCTTGACCACAGCCAAAATCCCTCGCCGCAGGACCCCACGCAATTT
>JBBRPK010000038.1:0-40367 GCA_038228235.1 Verrucomicrobiota bacterium | reverse complement strand
GACTACCCCCAAGCCAACTAACTCCTCCAACTCCTGAGACTACTATCAGCGCGCCATCGACGAACCGCTCATCTCGACCCAAATGCCCATTTCATGGCCTAAAACATTGAGCAAAAACGCGATTTGTCGCTGTAGTGTTAGAGCAGATTGTGACAGGCTGTCCCCAGATTTTCAGAACTTATGAAAACGAATCTGATCTTAATTGCTGCCGCCTTCGCGCTGGCCTGCGCGCAAAACAGCCTCGCCGAAGACGCGCCGAAACCCTCTGTCGCGAACCATCCAAAAGACGCTCCCACGCAGGCCGCTTCGGCTCAGCCCAAGCTCAGCCAGGAGGAATTGGAGTCAGTTTTTAAAGCGACACTCACCAAGGCCACCTTGACGGGTCGGTGGTGCTCGATCAGCAACGGTCAACTTGGGCCCGAGAAGGAAGAAAAATACACCATCAACAGCGTGACAAAATTAGGCGGCGACATGTGGCTAATCACTGCGCGCATCCAGTATGGAAAAAAGGATTTTGTCGCGCCCGTTCCGGTGCAGGTGAAGTGGGCCGGGGACACGCCGGTGATCATTCTGGATAAGGTGGGGGTGGCAGGCAGCGGGGAATATTCGGCCCGCGTCATGGTTTACCAAAAGACCTATGCTGGCACTTGGAATGGTGGCGACCATGGCGGCCTGCTCAATGGCCTGATCACTAGCGAAAAGGATTGAACCGGACGGTTTGGAACGCGTCAGGAATGCTTCAACGACCCTGGAGATGGCTTGTGAGAAGCTATCTGCATTTGTTTTCGGGCGAGCAGGAATTCCACCAGGTATTTCGCGCCATACCTTCCGAGGAACTTTGGTTTCAAGGGAGATTCCCCGTTTTGCGAACCGACCAATGCGCCTTTTTGCTTCACAAAATCCTCATTCATCTTGTCCTCACAATCTTAGTTTGATTTTTCGCTGAATCTAACCGATAATGGATGACGACAACGTTGCTGATTAATTACCATTCTGCCATTTTAAGAATGCTGAAGTTCGGATGGGCTGGGGCTGGCCGTAAGTTCTGATCGGTCCCGCGCCATGCGAGCAACCATTTTAGTTTTCCTGTTTCTTTTTGCGGGCGTAATGTGGATGCCAGCACCCGAATACGAGTATTCCCGGCGTTGGGTCGAAGAGCATCACCCGAACGATAAAACCCCATGCGGAGAGCGGCTGTTCGTTGCCTACTCGAATATTGCATCGGGCATCGTCTGTTTTCGAGAGGGGATCACCCTGCGCGATATCATCGACCAGACGGCGGCCAAGGGGAAGCAGGTCAGGGTGATAGTGCTCCGCAGTACCGACAAACTGGCGCCAGTCCTCGATGAGATTGTTGCCCCATCCGTTAAACCTGCCTTCATAATGAAGCCAAGAGATATGATTTGGCTCACAGACCTGCCTTCGGCGAAGACATGAGGCGGGGGTATAACCCCCTCCGGCTAAGTGGTCTGAGGCGTAAATACGATGACGTTCATTGCGCCCAATTTGGCCTGTGGCAAGACGCGAGGAGGGAGCATATTCCGCAGTGAATCTGTGACCGACGAGCAACGCAGCCACAGGCCAAATTCGGCCCAACCCGCAGGGCGACAGGTCTTTTTGGGCCAGACTTCGTTGCTCGCTCCTTACAGATCCACTTCGGGATATGCTCGTCGCTCGCGCCTCGCCTGGCCAAAAAATCCCTTGCCGCGAACGTCATCGTATTTACCCCTCAGCCCACTAAGCATTCAAACCGGGGAAAGCGAGCTCAAGACCTGGCTGTCCACTTTGCCGCTGCCACCCACCAATTTGCCGTAGTCGAGTTTGTAAAGGCGATCGGCCAGATGGAAGTACTTTTCGTCGTGCGTAATGACGAGCACACCTTTGCCGCGCGCTTTTAATTGAGGCAGGAGTTGAGTATAAAAAATGTCTTTGAACCATGGGTCCTGATCCGACGCCCATTCATCGAAAACATAAAAGGGGCGATCCTCCAGATAAGCGGTGAGGAGGGCCAGGCGTTTGCGTTGCCCTTGCGATAAGGCGGTGGTCGAGAGGGCGCCGTTGCGAACTTTGACTTTATGATCAAGATGGAGTTGGGCCAAATAATCCTGCGCTTGGGCGTCAAGATTTGCAGCCTCCAACCCGAGCAGGCTCTCAAAAAGATAAAAATCGGAAAAAATGGCCGAAAATAGCTGCCGGAAGTCGTCCCGGTTTGCATCGCTTACCCTGTTGCCGTTAAGATGGATTTCTCCGGACTCTGGCGGATAAAGCCCCGTGATAATTTTAGCGAGAGTCGATTTCCCGCTCCCGTTGCCGCCCGCCAGAAAAGCCAGTTCCCCCGGACGAAAAGTCAAGTTGATGGGGCCCAGGACGAAATAACTGTCATCTTTTTCGTGGTGATAAGAATGGGTGACTCCGACAACTTCAAGCGATTGAAAGGGAACCTCCTTCTCGGGCCGAGTGAGTGAGCAGTCCTCTTCCGGGTGAGCCGCCAGCGATACCCCCAATTGATCCACTTTCTGAAAAGCGATATTGGCGCGCCCAAAAATAGAGAAGCTGCCGAGGACCCCTGCCAGGGGCCCCATTAGATACAGCGTAGTAACGACGTAGCCGGTCATCATTTCTTTGGTCATCCGTTCCAGGTGGGGAAGCAAAAAAAGCAGCAGGCCAACCAGAGCATAAAAGAGCAGGTGACTCCAACTTTGAGCGATGATGAATTGGCTCTCAGCCGCCACATTATGACGTTGGAAATTTTGGGTGGCGGCGCCGATATTTTGGGACAAGAACACCCCGCGGCGATTGCGATGGAGCTTGAGCTCTTTAATTCCCTCGGTCAGCCCGCGGAAATGACCAAACAATTTGTCCTCCTCTTCGCGGGCTAGATTTAAGGAATAAAACCCGCGGTTGATGAGAAAGCGATAGCCAAACGCGCCGACCACGATGAAGGCGAACATGATCACCAGCACTTTCCAGGAAAGCCAGCCGAGATAAGCGGCGCCGCCCAGCAAAATGGCAATATTCATGGCCACCACCGGCAGGCCGAGGAGCGCCTGAGTGATGTTAAAGATGTCATCAGTCAGTGCAACCATCAGTTTGGAGGCCCCGATGTCCTCCAGATGCCGCAAGGGGACGGTCAAAATTCTGCGAACCAAATCCTGGCGAAGGTTCGCAATCGTCCCCTGGGCAAAGCGAGTCAGCAGCAGTTGAGAAAGGAAGCCCGTGGCAATCTTGCCAAGACCAAGGCCGGCAAAGGCGAGAATCAAAAGCGGAGTGGAAGCGCCCGGTTGGAGAAGAGCGGTGGTCACGAGGGCCACTAATCCGGCATTGCAGGCGCCGCTGAGAAGCGCCGCAAAGGCGGTGAAGATCATCATCCCACGGCAGGTGCGGAAAATAAATTTGAGAAGGCTCATGCGACTCTTGACGGTTCCCGTTCCAATTGTTGGCCACCGACGCGCGATTGGGCTCCGGCGAGATAGGTCTTCAAATGCTCGGCCAGAGACTGGACGTCGGGTTCCATAAAAATATTTTCGTGGGAGCCTGGGACCATTCTGATCTCCACGCCCTCAGCCAGGTCCCCCCACCCGCAGGAAGGGTCAAAGGAGCATAACAACGGCTGGGCACGAGTGCGCAAAAGGGTCACGCGGCCCGGATACCTTCCGGGCACGTAATCAGCCCCGGCACGCAGATGCAAACGCCAGAGTTCCAGTTCGTGCTCGGGCAGTTCGGAAAGATTGATATACTGTTCAAGGTGGATTGGCTTATTGCCTTCGCCGCGCCGGTGGCCCAGCAGTTTTTTCGCCAGCACGCCGATTTGGCGTCGCGCGAAATCGAATTGCGCCTTGGGTTCAAGGTTAAAGAAATCCTTCAGCCAATAACCAAGGTTGCGGAAAAAATTCGGGAGAAAGCTGGGACGCCACCACCTGGCTCTCTCATAGCTTCCGTTTGGAGCAGCGCAATCGATGAGCACGGTCAACGCTGCCGCTTCTCCTTGGGCGGCGAGCTGGCGGGCCATCTCATAAGCGACATAACCGCCGAAACAATAGCCCCCCAGGAAGTACGGACCCGACGGCTGTAACGCGCGCAGTTCAGTGATATAACGCGCAGCCATTTCTTCGACGCTCGCTGTGTCCTTGCCGGTGGTTTGTGGCTCGATGGCGTAAACCGGTTGATCCGAACCCAAGTGCGCGGCGAGGTTGGCGTAACCCCAAAGGATGCCGCCGCCGGCGCCATGCATGAGGACGAGTGGTGGTTTGGAGCCGGTAGGCTGAAGGGCGACCAAGGGCGAGCGAGCGAGGGGTTTATTTTCGATAAGACGGGCCAACTGCTCGACGGTAGGCGCTTGAAACAAAGCCGCGAGGGGAAGGTTCTGGCCGGTTACCTTGCGAGTTTGCGCCAGCAGTTGAACTGCCAGCAAGGAAGAGCCGCCAAGTTCAAAAAAGTCATCCTGGATGCCAACTCGCTCAATGCGCAGTAACTTTTCCCACACGCGACACAGTTGTGCTTCGATTTCTGTGCGGGGTGGAAAGAAATCGCCCTTTTCCGCCCCCCGCGCAGTCAATTTCGACTGCAGCATGTTCAAAATCATGCCGGGATCCTGCGTGTTCAGCGCAATCCAACCTATTTTGGACGCACTGATCTGGAGTCGTGCATCGAGTCCTGAGTTCAGTCCGTCAGGAAACGAGGTCTGGAGTTGTTCCCGGGGCGGGGGCTGCGCCCTCTCTGGATTGAATGTGATGTCCCGAGCAAATTCAGCCGGAAATTTGAAGTCGAGCCTGTCCTTGCCTCGATGCTCAAAAGACACTCCAACCTTTTCCAGGAAATCGAGCGCCGGCTTATTCCGGGACGACGGAATAAACTGGATATCAATCCAGCGGCGGCCTTCAACCAGGGCGAGTTGCCCCAAGCGGGCCAACATGCGGTGCTCAATGCCCTTCCCGAGCACCCGGCAACTTAATAGAAAGGTGTCCACCCTCAGCGACTCCTCTACCCGCTCGTAAATCAGGACGCCCACCAGGCCATAATCGCCAAACCGATCAGTTACCGACACCGCCAGAATTCCTGGATGCGCCTCGCGGCATAATTGTTCCAGCTCGCTTTCACTGCGCCGCCGGGTAGTAAAGTTAAACTGGTTGGTGCGTTGCATGAGTTGGGCAATCCGCGCCAGTTGCCCGGCTTGGGCTGGCTGAATTTCCACCTTCAGATTAAGCCCTGCCAGAAACTCTGCCAGGTTGAGCGTTTGTTCCCGGAATCGTCCACGTTGCCGGTTCTGCTGATACAGGGCAGTCCGATTGCGGTCTTCATCCGTAACTTTCACCTGGTCAAACACCCACGCCTGTTTGAGAAATCCGGGGATGAGTTTAGAATCTTCGGGCAACTGCAGAGTGGCCACTTCCGGACAATTCGCCTGGGCTTCCGCGCACTCAAGTGGGTTGTCGTCCACCAAAACAAAGCTATCCAACCCGAGTTGAAGTTCCTCTGCCAGGGCGCGCAGGTTTTCGGATTTGGGATGCCAATTGATCCGCCAGGCCACGAAATGATCGAACTGCAATGGCATGTTGGGGCAAAGCTCGAAAACAGCCCGAACATCTCCCTCGCTGTTCTTACTGCAAAGGCAAAGGAGCCTGCCCGCCTCCAATTGGGCGCGCATGAATTCCTGCAGAACCCTGCGTGGGGCATCGATCCTTACGCCCGCCGGTCCATCCTCGCCACAGACTCCTGTCCACAAAGTCTGATCGCAATCGAGCACGATCACCTTCCTGGGCGCGCTCCTCAGCGCATGAATCTTCCTGGCGATGAAGGTTCCGAGGGCCGCAAATAAGATCGGGGTGTAGGGAATGTGACCGAGTTCATCTCCGTGTGGATCATCAAAATCCGCCACCGGATAAAGTTCAGAGATGTCCTTGGGCGTAACCAAATGAACTCCGCTCAAGCCGGACAGCGCTTTTGCCAACTCTCGCTCCAGCCGAGCGAAGAGCTGGCGGCGCTCAGCGTTAGCGATCGCTCGCTTTGACGAGGGACAGATGCAAACAAGCCACGGCACCGTCGAACGTCCCGCCGCCGTCTTCAGAGCCAGCGCGAGCTCCTGCGAATTTTTTTCCAGTTGTCCATTAAGCGCAGGCGGCCCTGCGGCGCCGGTTCCCGCTTCCGGTTTATCCCAATCCTCGAATCGGAGCAGCACCACATTGATGCCCCGCCGATTTGCCCCGAGCAAACTTGATGGGTCGAGCAATTGTTGGAAAATCTGATTATAGGGAGCGAACTGGGTCTGAATGGGCAATTCCAGTTTCTCCATCCAGAACGCGAGCGACTCCCCCAAGGGTTCCCCCGTGAAACTGGCACTGATAGCGAGCAGTTGTTCGGGTTTCTGCTCCTGCCCTGGTCCGCGGACGATCAGTCGTTTATCCAAATCCAGCTCGGAGACGCGTTTGAGGGGTTCACGGACCAGCATTTCGAGCGATTCGCGAAAAGCGGCCACCAGCAGGTTAATCGTCTCGGCGGTGAACATCCCTGTGTCGTACTCGCAGGTGAGCGAGAGCCCATTTTCGCTCTCCTCGGCCAGAAAACGCAAATCGAGAAGCGGCGTCTGGGGTTTGACTGGAAGGAATTCAGCCTTAAGCAACCCATTCTGAAGATCACCATGTGGAAAATTCTGCAGGAGAAAGGCCACGTTGAAGAGCGGATTTTGGTGGAGACTCCTGGCCGGCTTGATGGCTTCGACAATTTTCTCGAACGGACAATCCTGATGGGCGTAAGCTTCGAGCACCGTGACCTTCACTTGGGCGAGGAATTCTAAGCTCGTCGGGTCGCCCGAGATTTTTGTCCGGAGGGGAAGGAAATTCATGAAACAGCCGATTAAATCTTCGATTTCCCTGTGCGTTCGGCCGGCGACCACCGTTCCGATGACCAGGTCGCTCTGCTGAGTCCATTTGAAAAGGAGAATGTTTAAAGCAGAAAGCATGGTGATAAACGGACTCACGCCTTCCCGCTGACTGAAAGCCGAAAGAGCCTCGGTAAGATCTTTTCCGACCGGGATTGTCTGTTGGCCGGCCGGCGCAGCGAGCCGGGAAGCGCGGGAGGTTCGCCCATTATGGAGGGTCGAATCTTCCTCGAGAGGTCCACCGGCTATCGGACGGGAAGCGGCGGGCAGTGCGATTGAGAGACGGGCCCCCGCCAGATTTTGCTTCCAATACGAAAGGTGGTCCTCAAGGACTTGTCCCTGCATGTAGGTTCGCTGCCAGAAGGCAAAATCGGCGTACTGGATTCGAAGCGCCGGAACTTTGCCCGGAATCCCTCTCAGAAAGGCCTCGTAAAGGGCCTGAAGTTCCCGAAAGAACAGGTCTATGGACCAGCCATCCGAGATGATGTGGTGCATGGAAAGAATCAAAATGTGCTCTTGGTCACCGGATCGCAACAATTGCCAGCGGACTAGCGGGCCATGCGCCAGATCGAAAGGCTGGCGCGCTGCTTCCTCCATGAGTTTCCCAAGGCCAGCCTCTCGTTCTCTTGGTTGTTGCTCCCTCAAATCCACCATCGGCAAGGGGCGCATTTCGAAGGGAGAAGCGAAAAGCGCCGGTTCGCCTTCCACTGAAGGAAAAGTGACGCGCAACACTTCATGTCGTCGGAGAATTTCGTTGAGGGCCTTCTCGAGAATGACCGGTTCGAGATTCCCGTGGAGCCGCAGCGGAAGCGTCAAATTATAGGCGACGCTTCCCGGCTGCATTTGGTCCAAAACCCACAATTGCTGCTGAACAAAGGAGAGAGGGGCGGGGCCACTCTCGGAGCGAGGGAGGATTAGTTGCGCTCCCGAAGACGCTCTAAAAGCGCCACTAAGACGTTTCGCCAACAACTCCTTTTTCGAAGGAGAAAGTTCGAGAGATGGCGAGCGAGAGCCATTGTCGGTAAGAGTCATGTTGTTTTTTCGTGGAGAAGAGTCGCCCCTTCGGCTAATGACTGGGCCTCATCTTCGGTCAATTGGCTAATCTCGCGGACTAAAGTCGCCTCAACCAGTTGTGCCAGCCCAGCAATTGTCGGGTTCGCAAAAAACTCCTGCATCGATAACTCGACCTGAACTGTTTCCCGCAAACGAGAAATCACCTGGATGATCATGAGAGAATGCCCGCCCAATTCAAAGAAGTGGTCGTGCACGCCTACCTGCTTCAGATTCAAAACCTCGCCCCAGATTTCGGCGAGCATCTCCTCGGTGGCAGTGCGCGGGGCGACGAAGGTTTCTTTGAGGACCGGACGTATTTGATCGGGAGGGGGCAGGGCTTTTCGGTCCAGTTTGCCGTTAGGAGTGAGCGGCAGGCTCGACAGTGAGACAAAGCTGGCGGGGACCATGTAATCAGGCACCTTGTTCTTCAGCCAAGCGCGCAATTCTGGGACGAACGCCTCCTCTAAGTTGGCAGCCTTCTCGGACCCGGCCCTCGCCGCGACTACGTAAGCCACCAGCCGTTTATCCCCAGGAACATCCTCACGAGCGATGACCGCTGCTGCCCCTACCGAGGGATGCTGGCGCAATACCGCTTCGATTTCCCCCAGTTCGACGCGAAACCCGCGAAGCTTCACCTGGTTGTCCCTGCGTCCGAGAAACTCAATGTTTCCGTCCGCCATATAGCGGGCGAGGTCACCAGTCTTATAAAGGCGCGAATTGGTTTCGTGATCGAAAGGGTTCGGAATAAACTTTTCCGCGGTAAGCGCTGGCTGGTTCAAATAACCTCGCGCCAGACCAGCGCCTCCCAAGTACAATTCCCCGGGCACACCCTGAGGGACGAGCTGTCGGAGCTCATCTAAAAGATAAATCTGGGTGTTTGAAATGGGCCGGCCAATCGTCGCCGGACCATTAGGGCTGCGCAAAGCGAAGGTGGAATAGGTGGTGGTTTCGGAAGGCCCATAGAGATCATAAACTTTAGTTACGGAGCTTTGCTTGTAGATTTCACGCACTAAGCCCGGCTCCAACGGCTCCCCGGCCAGATTGACGGTCCTTACGGATGGCGGGATGGACCTTGTTCTCGCCAATTCGGTGATGGCAGAAGGAACCGTATTGATTAAAGTGACCTGGTTGGCGGCGGGCAGTGTCGGCAAGTGCAAAGCGTTTTTAGCCAAAATAACTTTCCCGCCGCTGCTGAGCGGGACGAAGATTTCAAAGATTGAAAGGTCAAAGCAAATCGAAGTCGAAGCCAGGACTCCGGCCAATTCTTCCGCAGAAAAAACTCCCTTTGCCCAATGAACAAACGCCACTGGGCTGTGATGCTCGATGGCAACACCCTTGGGCTGACCAGTCGAACCCGAGGTATAGATGACATAAGCCAGGTTTTTCGAGGTCACCTCATGGGGTGAATGTTTCTGACTGTTACGGCACATCTCAGCCCACAGAGTTGGCTCATCGAGCAAGACCAGCGTTGCATTATGGTGTGGCAAGCGAGGCCGCAACCGTTGTTGTGTCAGCAACACCGGGGTCTTGGCATCCTGCAAGATAAACCCCAGCCGCTCCGGAGGATAGGCAGGGTCCAACGGCACGTAGGCGCCCCCCGCTTTCAGAATCGCCAACATGCCAATGATCATTTCCACCGATCGTTCCGCGCAAACGGCGACCAAAACTTCCGGGCCCACTCCGAGTTGGCGCAGGTGGTTCGCCAATTCGTCCGCTCGCTCGTTTAACTCACGGTAAGTAAGTTGTTCCCGCTCGGAGATCAGCGCGATGCTTTCTGGGGCCTGCGTGGCTTGGGTCTCGAAAAGGTGATGCAGGCACTCGTTCGCTGGAAAATCAGTTCGAGTTTGATTCCATTCCACCACCAACTGTTCCCGTTCCGCCGTCGTCAACAGCGTGAAACCAGAAAGGCGCTGGTTGGGCAGTTGCGAAACTTCCTCCAAAACCTTTTCCAAATGGCCCGCCATGCGAGCGATGGATGCGGCGTCAAAGAGGTCGGTGGCATATTGAATCCACCCTTCCAGTCCGTGCGAGGTTTGCTCCAGGCGAAGCGCCAAATCTGACCCGGTCACCTCGCAATCAACCTCAAACGGACTAATGATGAGGTTAGCCGAGGCATGACTCGGCGAAGGGCGCTCTTTCAAATCAAATGTCACCTGCACGAGCGGAGGATAACTTGGATCTCGTGGAGGCCTAAGCTCCTCGAGCAGGCGCTCGAAGGGAAACTCACCGTGGATGCGTGCTTCTGTGAGCACCGCCTCAACCCGCTTGACCGATTCGAGAAACGAGGGATCGCCGGCCAGGTCAGTACGAAGCACGAGCAGGTTGGAAAAGTTGCCGATCATGCCCTCACTCCCTGGCTGGGTCCGGACGGACGCTGTCGAGCCGATCGCAATGTCGGTGCAACCAGTGTACCGCGACACCAAGGTCTGGAATGCTGCGAGCAAGATTGCGAAAAGGCTGCACTGCTTCTGCTGGCTCAGAGAAGAGAGCGCGTCGATTATCGGTTTATCGAACGCCAGGCGATGCCGTGCGCCGCGGTGGGTCGGGAGCGCTGGTCGCGCCCTGCCCATCGGGAATTCGAGCAACGAGGGGATGCCATCAAGCCCCCTTTTCCAAAAGGCAAGTTGCTTTCCAGCTCCTTCGCTTTCCAGCCAGTGGCGTTGGCGACTCGCGAAACTCGCGTATTGCATGGGCAGTTTCGGCACGGTGCTCGGTTTCCCCGTCACGAACGATTCATACAGAGAAGCCAATTCCCGTGAGAAAATCTCAATCGAGTCCGCATCAGCCGCCATCTGATGAGTTGTAACCAGCAGCACGCGCTCGGACGCCGCCAGTCGCACCAATGAAGCGCGCAGCATTAAGTCGCGTTCGAGATCAAACGGCCGTCTGGACTGTTCGAGGGCGAGCCGGTGGACTTCGGCCTCGCGCTCCGCAAGTGGCAACTCCCCAAGATCAAACGTCGGTAGATTCAGGCCTCGAAAAGGCGAGACCATTGAAACTGGCTGCCCGCTGCCCGCCAGATAGTTGGTCCGCAGAATTTCATGCCTTCGCAAAATTTCACTTAGGCTTTCACGAAGCGCCGACTCCTGAAGATGGCCCGAAAGCCGGAAAGCGGCAGAGAGATGATAGGCGGGGTTACCGGGGGAGAACTGGTTGAGAAACCAGAGTCGCTCCTGCGCCGATGAAATGGGCAGATCCAATTGCGGCCTGGATGGAATGGGGGCCTGCGTTTTCATAGGGAGAATGGTTCCTCCGTGCGTTCCAGGAAAGAGCCGTCGGCGCGCTGGGCTCGGTCCAGGCAGGTTCTGAGTTCTGAAGCCAGGGTTCTGACGTGGGGCTCTTCCAGGATGCTGTCGTGGGGGCCGGAAATGACTTTCACGGTCACCCCGCCCTTAACCAATTCGCCCCAGCCATACTCGGGGTCATAGGAGCAAAGGAACTGATGAACGCGGCTTCGAAACAAAGTGACGCCTCCAGCGTATGGTTTGGGCAAATAATTTACCAAAGCGCGAATGTGAATTTCCCAGAGTTTGCGTTGTTCTTCGGGATACATGGAGAGATCAACCAGATTCTCAACGTCGATCGCAGGCGCAGAACGAAGCGGGGAGGAGAACAAGAGAAAAATCCTCTTTTTGGCCAGGCGCGCCTTCCAGCGGAAAAATCCGCGCCGCTGCTCGGGTGTCCAGCTCAGAACATAGCTAGGCCAGAAGCAGAGGTTCCTCAGAAATTTTAGCATGAAAAGCGGCGTCCAGCTTATTCGACCATAACTGGAGTTGGGAGGGCCGGCATTAATCAGGCCCAAAAAGGCGACGCTTTGGCCCTGCGCTCGAAGCTGCTGGGCCATCTCGTAGGCCACATTGCCACCGAAACAATATCCGCCCAGGTAATAGGGCCCTTCAGGTTGGAAGCTCCGCACGTCAGCCACATAATGCGCCGCCATGTCTTCGATGCGGCCAAACTCCTCTTCCTCCGCCAGGCCTCGCGAGCGCAAAGCGTAAACCGGTTGGTCCAATCCGAGGTGACGCGACAGATTGGTGTATCCCCAAAACATTCCTCCACCCACGCCATGCACAAAAAACAGCGGCGGCTTGGACCCTTTGGGCTGGATTTCAACCAGGGAGGAATTGGAAACGCTGCTCTTGCCCGCACGAAGCACGACTGCCAATTGCGCTACGGTCGGGGCCTGAAAGACGGCAGCCACCGAGAGCTTCTTGCCAAAAACCTTCTCCACCTGCGCAATCAGCCGGACGGCCATTAGTGAATGCCCGCCCAGTTCGAAAAATTGATCCGTTAGCCCAATGGGATGGATGCCTAAAACGCTTTCCCAGATTCTTGTCAGTTGTGCTTCGAGCGCGTCTCGCGGCGCCGCATGCTTCTTTTCTACTATGCCATTGGCTCGGGCCGGGATGGCCAAAGCGGCGTGATCCACCTTCCCCTGAGGCGTCAAAGGTAATGCCGTCAATGGCACGAAGAAGAGAGGGACCATGTAATCAGGCAATTTCTTGCTCAGGAATTGCCGCAGCTCGCTTGGAGTAGGCGCCTGCTTCTGGGCGGGAACGAAATAAGCCGCCAACTGTTTCTCCCCCGAAGCGCCGAGCCGAACTGTAATCACGCATTGGCGCACGGCTGGATGTTGTTCCAGAATGGACTCAATGTCCCCAGGCTCAATTCGGAAGCCGCGGATTTTCACCTGTTGATCCATGCGGCCTAGAAATTGGATTTCGCCCTCGGGGAGGTAGCGGACGAGATCGCCAGTTTTGTAAAGACGCGCTCCCGGGTCTGAACTGAAAGGATTCGGAATGAATTTTTCGGTGGTCAGTTCAGGGCGTCGCAGATAGCCGCGCGCCAGGCCGTCCCCGCCGATATGCAATTCGCCGGGCACGCCGATTGGCACGGGCTGCAAGTGATCGTCCAAAACATAGACTTGCGAATTGGAAATGGGGCGGCCGATGGGCACGGAACGGTGGGCCAGGGACTCCGCGTTAATGCGATGACAGCAGGTGAACGTGGTATTCTCGGTAGGGCCATAGCCGTTAATTATTTGGCAGCCAGACAGCGATTCCAAAGCTTTGCGGAGGTGGGGGACTGAGAGCACGTCCCCTCCAGCGAGGAGTTGGCGGAGCGTTCGCAGGCCCGGCGACTGTGCATCGACCATTTCATGGAAGAGTCCAGCAGTCAGCCAAAGTTTGGTCACTCCAAACTTCTGAATCGCTTCACTCACCTCGGCCAACGACGGCGCTTCGGCAGGGCAAATCACAAGACGCGCGCCATTCAACAACGGGCCCCAGATCTCGAAGGTCGATGCATCAAAAGGAACCGGCGCCAATTGCAAAAAAACATCCGTTGATGAAATGGAAGTGTAATTCGTGTCCTTCACCAACCTCACGACCCCACGGTGGGGGATGCAAACACCTTTAGGCCTGCCAGTCGAACCAGAAGTGAAGCTAACGTAGGCCAAACCTTCTGCTGTAGAGCCCGGGCGCAGGTTATCTTTGCTCTCCCCGGCGATGGCTTTCGCCTGCGCATCCAGGGCCATCAACGGCAGATTTTCCTTAGCCGAAAGCGAAACCGACGGAAGGTGGGACAAGCTGGCGAGCAATTTCTCGGAAGTTAGCAAGACAGGGGGCCTGAGATCCTCCAGCATGGAAGCAAGACGCTCTCGGGGGTAGGTTGGATCAAGAGCCGCGTAGGCCCCGCCAGCTTTCAGGATAGCGAGCAATCCGACAATCAAGTCCACGGAGCGCTCCAAACAGATGGGCACCATCATCTCGCTCTCGACGCCTGATTTGCGCAGATAATGCGCCAGTTGATTGGCGCGCGCGTTGAGTTCGCGGTAGGTGAGTTGCTGGCCGGCGTGTTGGACGGCGATGGACTCTGGTGATTGCTCCACTTGTTCTTCAAAAAGCTGAGAGACGGTTTTTTCCCGGGGGTAATTCGTCCGGGTGTCATTCCATTCCACCAGGAGTTGGTGGCGCTCGGCGCTCGTCAGAAGGGGCAGGCTTGACAGAGGTTGATTTGGATCCGCGACGATGCCTTCCAGCAGAGTTTGGAAGTGGCTCAGCATCCCTTTGATAGTCGGTGCGTCGAATAAATCCCTATTGTATTCGAAGCCAGCGGCCAAACCCTGGGGAGTGTCTATGACCACCAGGAGCAGCTCAAATTTGGCGGTCTCGGTATAAACTTCCACCGGAGTGGCGCTCAGGGCGCCCAACTCCAAGGCGTGTGTGGGAGCGCTCTGCAGCACGAACATGACTTGAAACAAAGGTGTGTGGTTCGAGCTTCGTTCAGGCCGCAATTCCATGACCAATTTCTCGAGTGGCAAGTCCTGATGCGCATAGGCTTCGAGGGTCACGTTGCGGACCCGATTCAAAAGCGTGCGAAAGGAAGGATTGCCCGAAAGGCCGGCCCGAAGCACGAGAGTGTTGATGAAAAACCCAATTAGATCTTCGGTTTCAAGCTGCGTGCGGCCGGCGCTGGGTGAGCCGATCAAAATATCTGTCTGGCCCGTATAGCGATGGAGCAGAGTTTGAAAAGCCCCCAACAGGGTCATGAACAGTGTGACCCCTTCCTGGCGGCTCAAATTGTTGAGTTGCCGCGCTAGCCCCGCTGGAAGGATGCGCCATTCTTGCAAACCGCGAAAACCTTGAACCAGGGGCCTGGGGTGGTCCGTAGGCAATTCCAAATAATCGGGCGCATTGGCCAGTTGCTGCTTCCAATAGGCGAGTTGCTTTTCCAGGACGGCCCCCTGCAACCATTGTCTTTGCCAGTCGGCGAAGTCTTGGTACTGGATGGGCAATTCCGGCAACAATGGCGGCCTCCCATTGATGAAGGCCCCATAAAGCAGGCTCAACTCACGATATAGCACCCCTAAAGACCAGGCATCCGAAGCGATATGGTGCAGTGTCAAAACCAGAAGATGGTCTTCGGCTTCCAAGCGGAACAGACAGGCCCGCAGCATCAGATCACTGGTGAGGTCGAAGGGCTTTTTGGCTTCCGTCACCGCCGCTGCACGAGTTTCCTCCTCGCGGTCCTCCGCGGGCAAGTGGCTCAAATCCACTTTCGTCAAAATCAACTCTGCGGCAGAGGAGATAATTTGGACGGGTCGCCCCTCCACCGCTCGAAATGTGGTCCGCACCGCTTCGTGCCGCCGCACAATCTCCTTAAGGCTTTGCTCCAAGGCCGGAATGTCCAGCGTTCCTTTCAGACGCAAACTTTCTGAAATATTATAAACCGGAGTGCCCGGGGCCAGTTGATCCAGAAACCAGAGCCGCTGCTGCGCAAAAGAAAGGGGGGCAGTTCCGGATCTCTCGCAGCGGGGAATGGTTACCTCCGGCTCGACACCTTTCCCCCCTCCTTCCAGCCGCCTTTTGAGAAGCAGTTGTTTGGCGGGGGAAAGCTCGATTCGCGTTGAGGACCCGTTCTGCACCCTCATCCCGCCTCCTTGAGGGATAATTCCGGTTTGCCGGAAAGCTGTTGCGCCTCCTGCTCGGGCAGTTCTTCGATTTCTGCGACCAAGGCGTCCTCGATCTCCCGGGCCAGCGCCGCAATGGTGGGCGCTTCAAAAACCGCGCGAAGGCTCAAATCGATCTGGAACGTTTTTCGCACTCGCGAAAGAATTTGCGTGACCAGCACCGAGTGGCCACCCAGCTCAAAAAAATTGTCATGAATCCCTACCTGCTCCAGACCGATCACTTCGGCCCAGATTTCCGCCAGGAGTTTCTCGGTCGCACTCATGGCTGGCGCAGCGCCGGTCTGAGCCTCTTTCTGATCTTCGGACGCGTTGCCGTCCCATCCGTCGCTCGGCAATAGTGGGAGCTTATCCACAAAAACAAATTCTGAAGGCACCATGTAGGCGGGGAGTTTCTCTTTGAGGGATCGGCGCAATTCACTCACAGGTATGTCCTGGCCTGCCACCGGTACAATGTAAGCCACCAACTTCGAATCCGCCGAGCCCTGCCGTTTGATCGACACTGCGCATTCGCGCACCTGTGAGTGTGTTCGCAAGGCAGTTTCGATCTCCTTGGGTTCGATCCGGAATCCCTGGAGGTTGAGGTGGCTGTTGGAGGCGGTTAATATCTCAATTCTGCCATCCGGAAAATAACGGGCTCGGTCTCCCGTCCGGCACAACATCGCCTCGGGCTCGTTACTGAACGGATGGGGCACTAATGCCGGCAGAACCCCTTCTGCCCCGTATGTTTGTTTGTCCGCGCTCGCGCCGAGGGTCGTATATAAATCGCCCGGGACACCCACGGGGGTGGGCTGCCGGTATGCATCCAAAACGAAAACCTGCCGTCCCTTGCTCCACTCAACCAGAACTTGGTTCCGCTCCGTCGCGGATAAGAGCGACATCTCGCCGATGTGCCCCGCGGGATTAGCGGCAATATCCTTGAGCAGGGTATGAAAATGACCGAGCCAGCGCTGGATTGTCTGCGCTTCAAAAAGGTCCGTGTTGTAGGTGCATAACATTTCCAGTTCGGTCTCCTTCTCCATAATGTCGAAGGTCAGATCGAAATTGGTGAAGCATCTTGGGTTGGGAGTCAGCGTCGCTTCTAAATCCGCCAGATTTAATTTATTTCGGCCTCGGGCCAGATTGAAAGTTGCGGAGAGCAAGGGCATCCGGCTGGCGTTGCGCCGCAAATTCAGCTTTTGAATTAAACTGCCAAAGGTATAGTTCTGATGTTCGAAGGCGTCAAAGAAAGTCTTCCGCACCTGGGCGAGATGATCGATGAACTTGGGATTGCCGGAGATGTGGGCCCGCAAGGGCAGGAAGTTTACGCAATGGCCCACCAATCTTTCAATTCCATCGCGCACCGCCATGGGGACACCGACCACCAGATCTTCCTGCCCATTGAGCCGGTGCAATAAGACGAAATAGGCCGACACCAGGGTGGTAAAGAAAGTGCAATTTTGCTTGGCACTCAGCCGTTTCAAATCTTGCCAGAGAGATTCGTCGATGGGCTTGGACTCTCGGGCCGCATCGAAACAGATTTTCGAGGGGCGAGGCCGATCCGTTGGCAACTCCAGATGCGGAGGTGGGGTCGAAAACTGCTTCACCCAATAGGCCTCATCCGCCTGGAGTTGCGGGCCGCTCCGTCTCCGCGCATGGGCGCGGGCATATTCGCTAAATTGCACAGGAGGCGGCGTTTCGAGCGGAACGCCTTGCCGCTCGGCCGAGTAAAACTCCGAAAGTTCTTCCAACAGAACAAGCACGGAACCGCCATCGCAGACGAGATGGTGAACCACCAAAATGAGACAATGGGTGTTCGGTTCCATCCGCACGACCCGCGCGCGGAGCAACGGGGTTTTGGAAAGATCAAACACTCGCTCCGCCTCTTCCTCCATTAAGGCTTTGAACTCGCTCTCTCGGCGGCTGGAATCAAATTGCGACAAATCAATGAGCGGGACTGCGATTTTGACTCTGGGAAAGATTTGCTGCTCGTCACCTACTGGCGAAATCGAAGTGCGCAACGACTCGTGGCGGTCCACCACATGTTGAAGCGCTTTGCGCATCAACTCGAGATCGAATCGTCCGCGCAGGTGGACAGCCATGGACTCGTTGAAAACACAGGAGGCCTTTTCCCCCATCTGAGTCGCATACCAAAGCTCTTTCTGGGATTCGGTCAGGGGCACGGCCAGCACTCCTTCCAATTCACCTTTGACGCCAATCGGAAGCGCCCCCGATGGCGCCTGCACAGGGACTTTGCCTTGCGTGGGAGGATCGGCGAGGTCCTTCCCCGCAGGGATGAGCTTGTCGAGATGATCTGCCAGGAGGTCAACCGTGGAAAACCTTTCCAGCAAATCGGCAAAAGCCACCCGCACTCCCAGCCTTTGCTCGATGGCTTGACTGGCTTGGGTCAGGAAGAGTGAATCGAAGCCCATCTCCAGGAAGCTAATAGAACTCCCCATCTGCTCCGTGGTCAAACCAGACAACTCGCCCAGCAACGTTACAAGCAGCGAGGCAATCAATTCACTCCTGGAAAGAGACCCGACCGAACCTTGTTGCGCAACCCCCGTCCGCACCGGCGGTGCCCTCCTCGGCTCATGCTCTCCGTTGCTCAAGAGCGGTGAAGCATCTTGGGATACTAAAAGCGCTTGAGCAGGGGAGACCCAGTATCGTTGCCGCTCGAAGGGGTAGGCAGGCAATGATACTCTACACCGGCGCTCTGAGACATGGAAAGCGTTCCAGTCCACCACCGCGCCACGCAACCAGAGCCGTCCTAACGCATGAAGCAACACCGCCGAATCATTCTGCTGCGATTGCGATAACGCAAGGGAGGAAAGCACCAGGTGTTGGGCGTGGCTGGATGGATGTTGCCGGGCTAGCGCGCTCAAGGCCTGACCTGGTCCTACTTCCAGAAAAATGCGCCGCGGCTCCTTCAATAATTCAGCCATTCCTTGCGCAAAAGACACTTTTTGGCGCATGTGTCCGCTCCAATAATCAGGATCCATCGCCTGTTCGGGGGTAATCCAGGTGGCTGTCAGATTGGATACGTAGGGAATGCGCGGAGGCTTGAGGGTGACCTTTTTTACCAGTTCAGTGAAAGGGCCAAGAACTGGCTCCATCATGACGGAGTGGAAAGCGTGGGAGGTTTGTAAAAGCTGCGAGGCCACCCCTCTGCTCTTAAGCTCCAGGCGCAACGTATCGATCTCATCCGTGGGACCAGAAACGACACAAACCGATGGACTATTGACCGCCGCCAGGGAAAGCTTTCCCACCAGCAGCGGAAAAACTTGGTTTTCTTCCAGCCGGATTGCCAGCATCGAGCCGGGCCGCTGTTGCTGGACCAGCCGGGCACGGGCGGCCACCAGGCCCAAACCCTCCTTCAAGGAGAAAACTCCCGCCAGGCATGCCGCCACATACTCGCCCACGCTATGGCCAATCATCGCCTGGGGTTGCACTCCCCAGTTCATCCAAAGTTTTGCCAGCGCGTAATTGATGATGAAAATCGCCGGCTGAGTTAGAAAAGTCTCATTGAGCTTTTGTCTCGCCTCCTCCATTCCGTCGGGGCGAGGATAAAGTGTTAGGCGAATGTCGGCTCCAAGAACCGGACGGAGCATCTCAGCACAGAGGTCAACCTGTTCCCGGAAAATGGGCTGGGTCTGGTAGAGTTCCCGGCCCATATTCACATGTTGCGTGCCTTGCCCGGGAAACATAAAAACAATCTGCGGCTTCTCCGATTCGGCCGTCTGTGTAAAGACTTGTTTGGACTCCGGCGTCTGCAAGGCCTCGACAGCATCCTTTATATTCCGGCAAACGACCATGCGGCGATGATTGAAACCGCGCCGGCCCACTTGCAAAGTATATGCCACATCAGGCAGGTGCAGTTGCGGATGCGCCTCCAGATGCGCGGCCAGGTTGGTCGTGTCCGCCTCGAGCGCCGAACTGGTCTTAGTCGAGATGACTAATAACTGCGGCAGTTTAGACGTTGCCGAAGGGCTGACCCTTGGGGATTCTTCCAATACCACATGCGCATTAGTGCCACCAATTCCGAACGAACTGACCCCGGCGCGGCGCGGGGTTGGCCCGGCTTCCCACTCGCGCGGACGCGAGTTGACGAAGAATGGACTGTTGGCAAAATCGATTTTGGGATTGGGCTTTTCAAAATTAAGGCTGGGAGGAATAAACTTGTGGTGCAACGCCAGAGTGGCATTGATTAAACCCGCAATTCCCGCAGCCGCGTCCAAATGGCCGATGTTGGTTTTGACGGAGGTGAGAGCGCAAAAGCCCTTGGCATTGGTCCCCGCCCGGAAAGCCTTGGTAAGACCGGCGACTTCAATCGGATCGCCCAGGGGGGTGCCGGTCCCGTGCGCCACTACGTAACGAATGCTATCGGGCTCAAATCCCGCCAAAGCCTGAGCCGCCGCGATCACCTCGGCCTGCCCATCTTCACTCGGCGCGCTGTAACCCATCTTCAAGGCCCCATCATTATTGATACCCCAGCCCTTGATCACCGCATAGATCTGATCCCCATCGGCGAGGGCGTCTTCAACTCGCTTTAGCACGACTACTCCGACGCCTTCCCCCGGCACGGTTCCCTGGGCCCGGGCATCGAAAGCCCTGCAATGGCCGTCCGGCGACACAATCCCGCCCTCCTGATAGAGGTGGCCCTTTCGTTGCGGAAAGGTGATGGAGACACCGCCCGCCAGGGCGAGGTCGCACTGATAGCTGAGCAGGTTTTGACAGGCCACACATACCGCTACCAGGGAAGTCGAGCAAGCCGTTTGTATGGAAACACTCGGACCCCTTAGATTCATCTTGTAGGAAACACGCGTCGGCAAATAATCCTTGTCGTTCGCCAGCATGATTTGGTACTGACCGACCAAATCCATCAACTCCGGATTTGTCGCCAGATTGGAAAGAAGATAGGTGTTCATGCTCATCCCAGCGAAAACCCCGATCAATCCTTCCCCTTTTTCTGAGTCGTAACCTGCATTCTCCAGACCTTCCCAGGCGCACTCCAGAAAGACGCGATGCTGCGGGTCCATGATTTCAGCTTCTTTGGGATTGATCCCGAAGAATGCGGCGTCAAAATAATCAGCCTGTTCGAGCCGGCCCCGCGCTTTGACGTAATTTGAATTGTTTTTTGGAAAAGTGATGCCGTCCTTTTCCAACTCTTCATCTGTAAAAGTGGAAATGGCCTCCACTCCACTCCGCAAATTCTGCCAAAACTGGTCGATATTTCTGGCTTTGGGAAAACGGCCCGACATCCCGATGATGGCGATGCCTTCCTGGTTTGTTTCCGGGTTGCTCATAACAGAATCTCTCTGGATTGCTTTCTCATGCCAAATGCCCCCTTTTGTTTTCGCGCTCGCTCACGGATTCCCTGGAATGAAACCTTCTCCGTTTGCTCCTCAGTGAGGAACTTTGTCAGCGCGCTGATGGTGGGATATTGAAACAACCTGATAATCGACAACTCGCTTTGCAGCATTTCGCAGAGGCGCGTATGCGCCTGCACGACCAGCAGCGAGTGCCCGCCTAGATCGAAAAAATTGTCGTGCCGCCCGATCTGCTCGACATGCAGGAGATTCTGCCAAACCGTTGCGATTCGCTTTTCCAAGTCGGTTTGCGGAGGAGCATAATTTATTTCCTGAGCACACCGCACACCCGCGGGCTCTGGCAAAATCTTGCGGTCCACTTTTCCATTTGGTGTTAGCGGCATTCGATCCAGAATCTCAATCGCAGACGGAACCATGTAATCAGGCAGCTTCCCTTTCAGAAACTCACGAATTTGCGCCGGATTTATTTCATCGGGTGCAGGGGCCTTCCCAGGCGAATTCGCGCCATCTATGAGGTCCTGCGCCTCCCTGCGGATCGTGTTGCGCGGCACAAGGTACGCCACCAAACGCTTATCGCCGGATGAGAATTCCCGGACGACGACCACGGCTTCCCGCACCAGGGGGTGTTCGCACAGAACCGATTCGATTTCCGATAATTCGATCCGAAAACCACGCAGCTTTACTTGCTGGTCCACCCGTCCGATGAAGTCGATGGTTCCATCGGGCAAAAAGCGCGCCAAATCGCCAGTTCGGTAAAGCCGCGCCCCGGGCCTTTTGTTGAATGGATTGCCGATGAATTTTTCATTGGTCAGTTCAGGACGGTTGAGATAACCTCGGGCCACTCCTGCGCCTCCGATAAGCAATTCGCCCGGAATTCCCACCGGCACGGGCTGGAGATGGCGGTCCAAAATGTAGATCTCGGTGTTAGTAATTGGCCGGCCAATCGGAATCGCGCCTTCCGCCTGGGTCACTTCGTGGCTGGAGGACCAGACGGTGGTTTCCGTTGGACCGTACATATTTAAGATCTGTCCGGAGATGCGCAGTTGCTTGACGAGCGAGGGAGGCAAGGCTTCCCCTCCCAACAGTAGTTTTTGCAGTGAGCGCAGTCCATTCCGAGCCTGGCTATCTTGAACCAACATCCCTGCCAGCGACGGAGTGCATTGCAGGTGGGTGACTCCATGACGCGCCAATTGTTCGGGAAGTGTGAACCCGGAGCGGCGGGTTTTCTGCTTTCCCGCGCTTTGTTCCTTGACCTCATTCAGATGCCTGAGACTCCTTAGGACCAACTCGTCCTCGACTCCAAAATCAACGAGGCAAGCCACCTCATCGACGCCCACCGCCTTGAGCTTCTCGATCATGTCCAAACAGATGGCGGGGGTGCCAAAGAGTCCGCTCGTGCCAAGGTAACGATCAGCGGCGTTGTTCAGCAAAGCCTCGATTTCCGGCACCCCATTTTTAGGATCCCGTGCTGCGCCGATTGTCTCCTGCGAAGCAAGGGTGTGCATGGGATGCCCGTTGCGGCTCAAATCCCGGTAGGTTCGCAAATAATCGTGGAACGGCTGCCGGACCATTTCCCAGACGAAATCTGCATCGTCCCAGACGAAGGTGGGGAGCATTAAGCTGACGCGACCTGCCTTCTCAGGATGGCTTTTGCGCCAGGCCGCTCGATAGATCTCAATGTTTTTGGATAATTGTTCGAGGCTCTGGCCGAACAAGTGGGTGAGTAAATTCGCGCCCATCTCCCCGGCCAGCCGAAAGGTTTCAGGCGCCCCCGCCGAAGTCATCCAAATGGGCAATTCGCGCTGAATCGGTTTGGGGAAAATCCTGACCTCGACCTGGTGTCCTTCGCCATCCGGCATCTGGATTGGCTCCCCGCGCCATAGCTTTCGAACGCTCTCGAGATGCTCCAGCATTATCTCCTTGCGTCGGGCGTAATTTCCCGGGGCCAACACGAAATCCCCCGGATGCCAGCCCGAGGCAATCGAGATCGCGGCCCGGCCCTTGGATAAATTGTCCACCAAGGCCCATTCTTCGGCGATCCGAATGGGACTATGGAGCGGTAACACAACACTGCCTCCTCTGATTTGGACGCGCTGGGTAATCATCGCAAGTGCCGCCCCGGTGACAGCGGGATTGGGATACAGTCCCCCCAAAGGATGAAAATGACGTTCGGGCGTCCAAACCGCCGTCAGGCCATTTTGGTCGGCAAACTTCGCCCCTTCGGTCAGCAACTTGTATTTATCGTCGCCGGGCTTACCAGCATCGCTCTCAAAGTAAAAGAGGCTGAAATCCATTTTGCGTTGGGGACGCCGAGCCGAGGCCTCCACTCCCCGAAACCCGCCTTCCTCCCCTTGAATGACCACCTTGAAGCCACGGGTCAGCGTCCAAAACAATTCAAGCACCGAAATATCGAAGGATATGCTGGTGACGGCCAGCCACACACCAGGTTCACCACCAAGCCGCGCGTCCATCCCCGCAAAGAAATTAGCCACATTGCGATGGGTGATCATCACTCCCTTGGGTTTTCCGGTCGAACCCGAGGTGTAGATAACATAAGCCACATTGTCCGCGGTGACACCCGCTTTGGGCCGGGGGCGCACCGACCCCTGGACTGGCAAAAACTCCAAATCATTAAGACATACGACCTTTACCGGCTTTATAGAGAATTCCTGAGCGAGTTCTTTCTGGCTCAACACTACAGAAGCTTGGGAATCCTCTAGCATGAAAGCCAGCCGCTCCTTCGGGTAAGCCGGATCGAGCGGAAGATAGCAACCTCCGGATTTGAGAACCCCCAGCAAACCCACTAACATTTCCAGGGATCGGTGCAGGCAGATGCCGACCCTCACTTCCGGGCCTGCCCCCAAAGATTGCAGATGCAGGGCCACCTGGTCGGCGCGCTCGTTGAGCTCACGGTAAGTCAGTTGCTGCTCCTCAAAAACTGCCGCAATGGCATTGGGAGTGCGCTCGACTTGTTCCTCAAAGAGTTGATGGATGCACTTATCCTTTGGATAATCTGCCAGGGTGTTATTCCATTCGACTAACAACTGGCAACGCTCGCCTTCAGTCAGGATCTGCAGCACGGAAACCGGTTGCTCGTGCTCTTTAACAATTGTCTCCAGCAGAGTTTGGAAATGGCCCAGCAGCCGAAGGATAGTACTGGAGTCAAACAGGTCTGTATTATACTCCACCGACCCGCTCAATCCGGCAGAGCGCTCTTCCAGCGAAAGCGTCAGATCGAATTTCGCGGCCCCGTTGTCCATCGGGACAGGTGTTAAGTTCAGGCCAGCCCAATCGGTGGGGTTGAACGGAGCATTTTGTAAAACGAACATCACTTGAAAAAGCGGAGACCGGCTTAAATCGCGTTCGACCCTCAATGACTCGACCAGTTTTTCAAAGGGCAAATCCTGATGCGCGTAGGCCTCCAGGGCGGACTTGCGCACCCGCTTCAGCAATTCCCGGAAAGTCGGATTGCCAGAAAGATCGGTGCGCAGCACCAAAGTGTTCAGGAACAGGCCCATTAACGTTTCCGTTTCAGACCGGGTCCGTCCCGCAATCGGGGAGCCGAGGATAATGTCTGCCTGCCCTGAGTAGCGATGGAGCAACGTCTGAAAAGCCGCCAGAAGCACCATGTAGAGGGTCACGTCCTCACGCCGGCTCAGTGCCTTGAGAGCCGTATGCAACGACGAAGGCAAGCTGAAAAAACGCGTTGCGCCATGGTAAGTCTGAATCGCTGGCCGGGGCCTATCGGTGGGCAGTTCCAAATGCGGCAGACGGCCTTTCAATTGTTCGCTCCAATAAGCCACCTGTTTTTCCAACCTCTCGCCTTGCATCCACTGCCGTTGCCAACCCGCAAAGTCGGCGTACTGCAGTGGCAACTCGGGCAGGGGCGAAGGCCGCCCCTGAGAGAAGGCTTCATATAACACCCCCAACTCACGGTAAAAAATCCCCATCGACCACCCATCGCTAACCATGTGATGGGTCGTGATGAGAAGCAGATGGTCGGTAGGGTGAAATTTCAACAGTCGCACCCGCAGCAATAAGCCTCCTGAGAGATCGAACGGCTGGCGTGCCTCGGCTTCAGCCAAACGGCGCGCTTCCATCTCCTGCGCTTCCGTAGATAGGCCAGCTAAACTGACCGCCGGCATCGAGATCTGTTCTGATAGGCTGACAGTCGCTGCCGGGGTCCCTTTATGGTTGCGGAACGCTGTTCGGAGGACCTGATGACGACGCACGATTTCGTCCAGGCTTTGTTTGAGGGCCGCCGCATCGAGCGCTCCTCTGACACGGAGTGCAGCGGGAATGTTATTGAAGGCCTCGCCTGGTTTCAATTGCTCCAAAAACCACAGCCGTTCCTGGGCAAAAGAAAGGGAGGCCTCCCACTGCCCGGCCGCCCCCGCTTCGGTCTTCTCCCCGGACCCGATGGAGGATTTCCCCAACCCCCGCTCCAAATCAATCTTTTCCGCTAAAGTCGCCACCGTCGGGTTGTCAAACAGGCTTTGCACCGACAATTCCAGCGCGAAAGCGCTTCGCACCCGAGAAATAACCTGGGTGGCCAGAAGGGAATGACCTCCAAGATGGAAAAAATTATCATGCACCCCAACCCTTTGCAGGTGAAGAAGCTCCATCCACATTCCCGCCAGCATTTCTTCGGTGGGTGTCCGCGGGGCAACAAAGGCCTCTTTCAAATCGGCTGCCTGGTCCGGCTTTGGCAAGGCGTTGCGATCGAGTTTGCCATTGGGAGTCAACGGCAACCCATTCAGCCTTACAAATATGGATGGCACCATGTAATCCGGGAGCTTTTGCTTCAAAAAATGGCGCACTTGGTCCACATCTAACTGAGCGCCGGAGGACGGGCAGGCATCCTCCCCATTAATCTCATGATTAGCGCGCACCGGCACTAAATAGGCCACCAACCGGTTTTCCCCTGCAAAATCCTCGCGCGCCAGGACAGCCGCCTCCCGCACCGACGGGTGCTGGCGCAAAACCGATTCGATTTCGCCGGGCTCAATTCGGTAGCCCCGAATCTTCACCTGCTGATCGATCCGGCCAAGAAACTCGATTTGTCCATCGGGAAGATAACGGGCCCGATCTCCTGTCTTATAAAGCCGATCACCCGGCTCCTGGCTGAAGGGATTCGGGATAAACTTTTCCGCGGTCAATTCTGGCCGGTCGCGATAACCTCGAGCCAGGCCAACCCCTCCAATGTGCAGCTCTCCCGGCACGCCCATCGGAACCACCTGAAGGTGGCGATCAAGCAAATAGACCTTTGTGTTCGCGATGGGCCGCCCAATGGAGGGAGCGATCGACTCCCGTCCCGCTCCCACTTCCCCCGCAGTCGTGACGACAGTGCTCTCGGTCGGCCCATAGTGGTTGATCAGTTTGCAGGGTAATGGATTCCGTGGCCGGCGATGCAGCCGATCTCCCCCGGTTAGCAGGGTGGTCAACGCAATGTCTTTTGGCCAAGCCTCTTCAACCATGGCTTCGGCCAACGGAGTGGGCAGGAAGCAGATCGTAATTTTTTCTGCAGCCAGCCAGGCTAAAAGCTTTTTTGGGGAGAGCCGAAGGTCCGACGCTGGAATATGCACGCTAGCCCCCCCCGTTAAGTAAGGCCAAATCTCCCAGACCGAAGCATCAAATGCCGGCCCGGCCAATTGCGTGGCTCTATCCGCAGTGGCGACCCCATAGGTCCGCTGATGCCACGTCAGCAGATTGACAAACCCGGCCTGCTCAATCTCCACTCCCTTGGGACGGCCCGTCGAACCGGAAGTATAGATCACGTACGCCAGATTTTTCTGGGTTGTTCCGACTTTCGGGTTGCTCGAATGTTCAGGATCAAGGGGGACGCGAAGGACCTCTTCTAAACCGAGGAATCTCACGCCTTCGGGAAGGCTCTCCGGGAGCTTCTGTTGACCCAGCAGAATAGATATGCCCGCATCCTCGATCATGAACTTCACACGCTCGGCGGGATAAGCAGGATCAATGGGCACAAAAGCTGCCCCCGCTTTCCAGATCGCAAGCTGAGCAATTACCATTTCAACCGATGGTTCCGCGCAAACCCCCGCTGCCATCTCGGGCCCTAAACCCAAGTCACGAAGCTGGCGGGCCAATTGATTGGCGCGTCTATTCAGTTCTCGGTAGGTGAGTTGTGTTCCTGCGCCGGACAAGGCCAGTCCATCGGGAGTCCGCTCAGCCTGCGCTTCAAAAAGCTCATGAACACAGGTTCCTTTCGGGTAAGGCGCTTCGGTGTCATTCCATTCCATTAACAACTGACGACGCTCCGCTTTCGTCAGCATTGGCAATGACGAAAGATTCTGCTCCGGACCCGCCGCCATAGCTTCCATGAGCATTCGGAAGTGGCCGAGCAGGCGCGCCATTGTTTCTTCATCGAAGCGTTGGCGTTGATAGCAAAGCTTCACGATCACGGTCTGGCCCGCGTACACGTCCAGTGCCAGCGGATAGCCCGGTTGATTGCGGATCCGAAATTGGCGCGCCGCCCATTTGTCGTCCTGAGCTCGCAATTCAGAGTCCCAGGAAGGATCCTGCACATTTACAATGGTCTCAAACAAGGATAAGCTTGGAGGCGCTTCGCTCCAGGCTTGAATCTTCACCAGGGGTGTGTGTTCAACTTCTCGGAACTCGACCCACTGTTGCCTGATCTCTGTCAACCACGGGATGAGGCCCATCTCGGGCCGCACGCGAACGCGCACCGGCAAGGTGTTTATAAACAGGCCAGCCATCGATTCGGCTCCTTCGATTGTCGAATGGCGGCAGGCTCGAACCGCTCCAAACACGACGTCATCTTCGCCGCAATAGCGGCTTAACAGCAGAGCCCACGCTCCCTGCGCAAAGGTATTAAGCGTTAACCCATTTTTTTGAGCGATCGAACGAAGGCGGGAAGTCAGGGCCTCCGGAATCTCGATCTCCCTTTCGCTCACTGATCCGACATCAGCATTTTGCCTTGTGCTTGAATTCGGCCCCGGCTCGATGGCTGAGGCTGTCAGCAGTTGGTTGGGAGTAGTGAATCCTTTGAGTTTTTCACGCCAGAACCCTTCCGATTGGGACCAATCCTGGTGCTTCACCCACTCCAAATACTGGCGATATGGCCGCTCCGGCGGCAGCACTGGCGCCTTGCCATCCCGTATCCCTTCGTAGAGGGCAAACAAATCATTCAAGAGTACTGTCAGAGAACGGGCATCCAGCAGTATATGATGGTAAGTCCAAACAAATTGAAAATCGGCCGGGCCTCTTTGGATCAAGACCACGCGCATGAGGGGAGCAATGGCTGGCTCAAAGCCCTGCCGCCTTTCCGCGCTCAGGAGTGTTTCCAGACGAACCTTCTGTTCAGGGTGCGAGAACTCCTGCCAATCGTTTTGAGCGAATGGGACTCTGACCTGACGCTGCACCTGCTGGACGGGCTCATCCAGGCCTTCCCACCGGAAACTTGCCCGTAGAATCTCATGCCGCTCCGCCAGACTTTGCCAGGCTTTTTCAAAAGCGCTGGCATCCATCGCTTCCGGCACTTCCACGATGACCTGGCAGATATTTGTCCCGCCTCCGCGGTCGCCCAGGCTATGGAAAAGCATCCCCTGCTGCATCGGGGAAAGCGGATAGAAGCTCTCAGGCAATTCTATTTCTAATTCGGCATCGGTCGCCATATTCGGAAGCTCAAAGTATTACTTGGAGAAGCGGTTTAGAAGTAGGTGAAAACCTCCCTGCGGGGGGGTTAATACCTCCCTGAGGTTGGCCCGTGTTTGTCCCCACGCGAGCGCCCCCCAAGGGAACGGCGCGATGGGCTGGCGCAGAAGTGACTTCCCTACCGGGTGAAAGCCAGCACAGACCACTCTGACCTCACGTCGGCTTGCTGAAATGCGAACCTTCGCGGAGATTTAAGCGCGCATCTGACATTTTTCCCGCAGACTGCCTGTCGGCGGAAAAAGTAGCGCAGACTTTCCAGTCCGACTGGAAAGTTTGCCCGATGCGCCAAGGGCGAAAAATCAGATGCGCCCGAGATTTCAGATGTCGGATCGGAGATGTTGATTTTCCGGGTCAAACCTGCTTTAGCTGTGAAGACGCAGTGCAGCCAATTGCCTCATTCCTCGGTGCGGTCGAATTCAGTCCGGGCTTTGCTCCGGCCAAGGGAATCAGCCATGTCCTGTTCGATTTTGACGGGACGCTCTCATTAATCCGCGAAGGCTGGCCGGAGGTGATGCTGCCCATGTTCGTGGAGATGCTGCCAGGCTCTCCCGGGGAATCGGAGGCCGCCCGGGGGCGCTTGCTCTTTGAGGATATCATGCGCCTCAATGGCAAGCAGACGATCTATCAAATGATCCAGCTAGCCGAACGCATCAAAGAGCGCGGGGGCCAGCCCCACGACCCTCTCTGGTACAAGGCGGAATACCTGCGCCGGCTCAATGACCGCATCGGCTCCCGCATCGAGGGCATTCGCGGCGGCGTTCTGCGTCAGGATGATTTCCTGGTTTACGGCGCTCGTGGCTTGTTGGAGAACCTCGCCACCAGAAACCTTCATCTCTACCTGGCCAGTGGCACCGATGAAGTGTTTGTCAAACAGGAAGCCGAATTGTTGGATTTGACGCGTTATTTCGGCAAACATATTTATGGAGCCCAGGATAATTACAAAACATTCTCGAAAAAAATGGTCATCGACCGCATTCTGCGGGAAAATAAGATCAGCGGAGCACAACTGCTCGCCTTTGGCGATGGCTACGTCGAAATTCAAAACACCAGGGAAGTCGGCGGCTTGGCGGTGGCTGTGGCCAGCGACGAATCCCACAACGGGTCGGGCCGCATGGATCCCTGGAAACGCCAACGCCTCCTCGGCGTGGGCGCCGATGTAGTCATCCCCGATTTTCGCGATGCGGGCGCTTTGCTCGAGTGCATTTTTGGCAAATGAGTTGGCATGGCTGAACTCCCCAAACCACTGGATTTGAAGCGGCTGAAGGTTTTCCCCCTGGCCGAGCGCAAGAGCATGAGCCGCCTCGATGATATTTTGGTTAATCCCGATATTACTCCACCGCCCTGCCCCGAACCGCTTCAACTGCAGATTCAGAATTGTGCGCGGCAAATCGCCGCCGCGCGCCAGCGTAATGCCAGCGTCGTTTTCATCTACGGCGCTCATCTTGTTAAAAACGGGGCCGCAGCAATCATCGAGAGACTCATGGCCCGTGGTTGGATCACTCATCTGGCCACCAATGGGGCCGGGTCAATTCATGATTGGGAATTTGCTTTCCAGGAATGGTCCACTGAGAGTGTCGAGAAAAATGTCGCGACTGGAACCTTTGGCGCCTGGGACGAGACTGGACGTAATATCCACCTCGCGCTATTAAGCGGTGCCCTGCGCTCCGAAGGTTACGGTGCGGCCCTGGGACGATTCATTCAGGAGGATGGTGTCACGTTGCCAGCTATTGAGGAGCTGGAGAACGCATTGCGCAAGCAACCATCACACCCTTTAAGCCCCGCGCGCGCGGAACTACTCTGGGCCATGCGCGAGCATGAATTGCCTCCCGGCCGCCACGATGTGCCCCATCCCTGGAAGCAGGCTTCAATATTCGGACAAGCCTTCCGCCTCGGAACCCCACTCACAGTCCATCCGGGGATTGGTTACGACATTATTTCCAATCATCCGATGTTCAATGGCGCGGCTATCGGAAGGGCGGCGGACATCGACTTCCGATTGTTCGCTCGCTCTGTGGAAGGCCTTGATGGGGGCGTGGTGCTCTCCGTGGGCTCGGCTATTATGGCCCCCCAGGTTTTTGAGAAAAGCCTCAGTTGTGTGAATAATCTGCGACTGCAAGAGGGCCGCAGAATTATCCATGACCACCAGCTTTACGTGGTGGATTTGCAGGACGGCGGCCGCTGGGACTGGACGAAAGGAGAACCGCCCCCGGAAAACCCGGCTTACTACCTCCGTTTTTGCAAGAGCTTTTCCCGGATGGGCGGCGCCATGCATTATTTGCAATGCGATAACGTCCTTTTCGTTCACAATCTGCTGCACGAGCTTCTGCGAGTGGATAAAACTGCCCATGACTGACCCGCGGTTCCACGCCATCACCGAAATCTATTCCAGGCTTCGCATCGCCGTGGCCGGTGATTTCTGTCTTGATCGTTACCTCGAAATTGATCCGGGCAAGCAGGAAATCTCTATCGAGACGGGTCTGGCAGTCCATAATGTGGTGAACGTGCGCAGCCAGCCCGGCGGTGCGGGGACCATCCTGAATAACCTGGTGGCATTGGGAATCGGCGACATCTACCCCGTCGGTTTCGCTGGCGAAGATGGCGAAGGCTATGAACTGCGCCGCGCGCTCAATGCCAAGCCCTCGGTCCGGCTCGACCATTTTTTCATGCTTCCGGAGCGCCGCACTTTTACCTATTGCAAGCCGCTAATCGTCACGCCCGGCAAACCGCCCGTCGAGCTGAACCGCCTCGACAGCAAAAACTGGTCTCCGACCCCTCTCGGGGTTCAAGCGCGCCTGAGCGATTCCCTCGCCGCCCTGGCAGACACCGTGGATGCAATCATTTTGCTCGATCAAGTCGATTTCCCGGAGACCGGCGTGATCACCGCCAAGTTTCTGGAGGCCGTTTCATGTATTCTCCACGAACAACCTGAATTGTTAATCGTGGCGGATAGCCGGCGAGGCTTGCGCGATTTTCCCAACGTTACCTTCAAAATGAACAGCGCCGAACTAGCGCGTCTGGCGGGCGCAACAACCCCCATGGGGCTGGAAACGATGAAGCAGGTTGCCACTGATTTAGCCCGCCGCCAGGCTCGGAAAGTATTCGTCACCCTGGCTGAACACGGGATTTTAGGGGCCTCCCCCAAAAGGGAATGCGAACATGTGCCCGCTCATCCAGTGCGAGGGGACATTGACATCGTCGGCGCCGGCGATGCCGTCACCGCCAATCTCACCGCCGCCTTGGCAGGCGGGGCGTCTTTGCGCGAATCATTGGAGATCGCCAACGCAGCCGCCTCCGTCGTGATTCATCAGCTCGGTGCCACCGGCACCGCGTCGGTGGACGAGATAAAAAACGTTGTTCTCCATCGTTCAGGGTGTTCCCGTTAATTCACGGCGTTTCCCCATACTGTCCAATTCCTCCGGGCCTCCGTCCCCATTCAAGACGCGAATTTCGCGCTGCGGAAATGGAATTTCCACTCCGCTGGCGTGGAATCGTTCCAGAACGGCCTGATAAATTTCCGGCCCGGCCGGGCCGTAATCCACCACCTTCACCCAGGGTTTAAGTGAAATGATGATCGATGAATCTGCCAGCGTCGAAATTCCCACGCCCGGCGTGAGTTCCTTGAGCACCCTTGGATTCTGCTTGAGAATATCACGCACCGTGGCGAGCGTTTCGGGAACATTGGTGTCATACGCCACCGCCACGCTCAAATCGAGCTGTCGGATGGTCCCATAATTGTGCAAAACTTCCCCAACTATTTTCCGGTTGGGGACCACTACTTTCGAGCGGTCCGCATGAGCAAGTGTCGTCGTGAACAGTTCGATCACCTCCACTTGACCCTGCACCCCGACCATCTCCACGTATTCGCCGACCCGAAAGGGTTTTGTAAAAATGATTGTCAGCCCCGCCACTAAATTGCTGAGCACGCCCTGCATGGCCAGGCTGACCCCGACGCCTGCCACCCCAATCCCAGTGACCGCTGCCATCATGTTTACTCCCATCGTGCCCAGCGCGATGACCAGCGCAAAGGCCACTACCAGGAGCCGCGTCAGGCGCGTGATCAGCATCCGAACGGGAGGCTCCAGATCCTTTTTAGAAAGCCAGCGCATCACCAGTTCCCCGATCCAGCGCGCTGCTAACATGCCAGCGACAATCATGAGCACGGCCCCCAGCAATTTGGGGCCATTATCAATCAAGTAGGTAATCGCTTTCTCCTGGATCGGTGTGGCGGGCTTGACAGGCGCGGCGGCGGCGGTTGTTTGCTCAGCGCCCCCGGCTTGTAAAGCCGCGAAAATTAAGGCCGCTCCGACAAATCTTAGATCTCGCATGCCTGGGAGACTAGTCATGCGAATGCTCCCTGCCAATCCGAAAAATAACCCTGCTCGATATCGGGAGTTGCTTCGCCCCGAGGTCGCCTCGACCGTCGCCCCCCCGTCGGAGATCGACGATGAACTGCGCCCCCTGATCGCCGTGCTGCGAAGTTAGATAATCACCTTTCAACAATGCGCGGCCACGCGCCCTTCACGCTGCCGAAATGCCGGATAAACCCCGGGAAATCGGGCGCAGCGGGATTAGGCAAGGCGAAGATTTCGGGAGATTATGCTCGCTCTCCTGAAACAAACAGTATCAGATAGTGCAAACCGTTGCACCACCCCGACTTTATATGAAAGCCCCATCGTTTTTACGCCCCACGACGCCAAGCAGAAATCAGAAGCTTTTTCGGCTCGCTTCAGGCCCGTCGAGGCTGCTGCTCATGGGCTTGATGGTCCTCCTCGGCGTGGCTTCCAGCCGAAGCGCCACCCTCACAGTCACCAATTCCGCCGACAGCGGCCCCGGCACGTTGCGCCAGGCAATCCTCGATGCCAACGCCGACAGTTCTCCGAACGACCTAACCATCTCCTTCAACATCCCTGCCGTGGGCGTGCAAACAATCGCGCCGTTATCCGGGCTTCCAACCATCACGCGGCGAGTGACGATTGACGGCTACACGCAACCCGGCGCCAGTTCAAACACGCTGGCTAATGCGGACAACGCCGCATTGTTGATCCAACTGACCGGAACAAATGTCGTCGGTGGGAGCGGTTTGTCACTGGCAAGCGGTTCCGAGGGCAGCCTAGTGCGCGGGCTTATTATCAATGGGTTCAGCGGCGGAATTTCCATCGGTTCATCGAGCAACGTCATAGCCGGCAATTTCATCGGCACTGATCTCACAGGTACAAACGCCCTGGCGAATGAGACCGGGGTTTCTATCTCGGGAGCCCTCGGCAACCGAATCGGCGGATTGACGTCAGACTCCCGCAACATCATCTCGGGTAACTCGTATGGCATTTCCCTGAGTGGGACCGGTACGGAAATCCTCGGCAACTATATCGGTTTGGGAGCCGACGGATTAACCATCGTGGCGAACCACGACGGCATAACCTTGAACTACGGATCCCAAAATCAAATCGGCGGCTCATCACCCGGTGCGCGCAACGTGATCTCAGGCAATACGAGCGGTTTCTATGCTAATCAGGGAGGAAGCAATGTCATCCAGGGCAACTTTATCGGCACCGATGCTTCCGGGACTTTGCCTCGCCCCAATCTTTATGGTGTCGTGTTGAACGAATCCAGCCACAACTTGATTGGGGGGACACAGGCCGGGGAGGGCAACCTCATCTCTGGAAATTCCAGCCAGGGCGTGACCATCGAAGGGGTGAACGGAAGCAGCAACGTCGTAGCCGGCAACCTCATCGGCGCTGATATCGCGGGCACGAACGCGCTAGGCAATGGGAATTACGGCGTGGTCATTATCGGCGGTGCCGGCAATCTCATCGGAGGCACCTCTCCCGGCGCGGCCAACGTGATCGGCGGCAATGCCTACCAAGGCGTTGCCATTTTTTACGCCCAGGCCACGGGGAACGTTGTCCAAGGTAACTTCATTGGCACCGATCCTACCGGCAGCTTGGTCATGAGCAATAGGGCCTCAGGCGTCCTTATCTACGGGGCGCCCGGCAACCAGATCGGCGGAACAACCGCGGGGGCGCGAAATGTCATTGCCTTCAGTACCTATGCGGGGGTGGCCATCACTGTCGATGGGGCGACCAACAACTCCGCCCTCGGCAACCGCATTTTCGCCATTGGCGGGCCCGGAATTGACCTTGCCTTGGACGGCGTGACGGCCAACGACTCTGGCGACGGCGACGAGGGCGCAAACCATTTGCAGAATTCCCCGGAGATCTCGTCCGCCGCTCTCCTCGCGGGCGATCTGACCGTGCGGTATCGGGTGGATTCCGCGGCGGCGAACTCGGCGTATCCGCTGACAGTGGAGTTCTTCCTCGCCGACTCGGGTGGCAGCGGCAAGACGCTCATTTGCCGTCACACCTACGACACGCCGCAGATCCTCACGAATATCACCTTCACGCCCGCAACCGCTGTGAATGATGGTGCCCCCATCGTGGCGACGGCCACCGACGCCAACGGCAACACCTCGGAGTTCTCATCGGCAACGCCGGCATTGGCGAATCATCGGCCCATAGTAGCAAACCCGATTCCCGACCAAGGCGGGACGTATGGCAATGCCTTCAGCTACGCCTTCCCCGCGAATACGTTCAGTGACCCCGACGCGGGCGACGCTCTGTCCTACACCGCCACCGGCCTGCCGCCGGGCGTTCTGTTCGACGGCCCAACCCGCACCCTCAGCGGTTCGCCAACCGCTGCCGGCACATTCACCGTCACTGTGACGGCCACAGACGACGGCACTCCAATGCTCAGCACGAACGACATGTTCGACATTGTTGTGGCGAAGGGATCGCTCATCGCAACTGCTGACAACAAGCGCCGCATCCAAGGTCAACCTAACCCCTCGCTCACCGGCACGCTCGTTGGCGTCCGAAACAATGACAATATCACCGCGACTTTTGCTACGCCTGCAGCCACCGATAGCCCTCCCGGCGACTATCCTATCACGCCGGTCTTGAGCGATCCGGATAACCGTTTGCCGAACTACACCGCCACCACAAATGCGGGCACGCTCACGGTGGTGGATTGCACCATCTTTGCCATTTCGAATGCAAGTCTGCCGACGCCAGTAAAGGGGACGGCCTACTCGATCACCCTCAAGGCCATTAACGGCGCCGCGCCCTACATATTCTCTCTTGCCGGAGGCTCGCTGCCTGCCAACCTCACTCTCGCAGCCGACGGAGTGCTTGCGGGCACACCTGCCAGCCTCGGCAATTTTCCCGTAACAATCGCGGCGGCCAGTGCGGACGGGTGCACCGTCAGCTCCAACTACGTGCTCACAGTGGTATGCCCTCAAATCAATTTGACTCCGGCCAGTTTGCCTGCCGCCATCCGGGACACAGGCTACAGCCAACAGATTGATGCCAGCGGCGGCACAGCGTCGTACTCATTCGCGGTGGCAACCGGCGCGATCCCGGACGGTTTGACATTGTCCAGCGCAGGCCTGCTATCCGGTACGCCCACAACCACAGGCGATTCGGTGTTTACCGTCACCGCTACCGACGCGGACGCTTGCACGGGCAACCGCGGCTACACTCTTACAGTCGGCTGTCCCCTTGTGCTGTCCCCAGCCACGCTGCCGAACGCCTTCAAGAGCGTCCCATACAATCGATCGTTCTCCGCGAGCGGCGGGACCGCCCCTTACACCTTCACCCGTACGAGCGGCACATTGCCGGCCGGTTTGAGCTTGTCTTCCGGCGGGCTCCTCGCCGGCATTCCCACGACCGTCGGCAACTCTTCTTTCACAATCAAAGCCACCGACTCCTCCGGCTGCTTAGTAAGTTCGAATTACGTCCTGGCAGTCAACACCTTGGTCTATGAAGGCTTCGCCTATCCGCAACCCGGCCCCTTGGCCGGTGGTAATGGAGGAATTGGATTCTCCACCGCCTGGGGCGGGACCAGTGGCTTTTTTATTATTCAAGGCTCCTTATTCAATAACGGGGGTCCAACCTCCGGCAACAACATTGGAATAGGGGGGAATGGAACTATCTCGCGCCGATTATCCCAGTCGATCGGCACCGCCGGCACCGTGCGATACCTGACCTTTTTCAGTCAGGTCATCTATCCGTCCTTCCTTGGGCCGCCTTCACCCACGGAACGGGTTGGCTTGATGTTGAACGGAACCACCGGCCCCGGCTTGTTTATTGGCAAACCCAACACGGGCGGCCAATTTAATTGGGTTTTGGAAAACGCGGGTGGTGGTGCGCAGGTAGTGGGACCTCCGCTATTCCAGTTCGTGCCGTCAGTACAAACACTGGTGGTAGTTAAGTGCGAGTTTTTTGCCGGCAACGACCGTTTTACGCTCTACGTTAATCCAACGCGCGGCCAACCCGAACCTGCCTCGGGCACGGTAAAATTCAATTCGGACGTGGGGACGATTACGAACATCGCTTTCACCGTATCCGCTCTTCAAAATGGCAGTTGGCAGTTCGACGAAGTCCTTTTGGCAACAACCTGGGCGGACGCGGTGCCCCCCGCCTGTCCAACCATCACCGTCTCTCCCGCCAGTCTCCCAGCGGGCAGCCTGGGCGTGGCTTATAGCCAGACCCTCAGCGCCAGCGGTGGAAGCGAGCCCTATTCCTTCAGCGTAGCCAGCGGCGCATTGCCGAACGGGCTGACCGTCTCCACCGGCGGCGTTCTTTCCGGCACACCTACTAATGGGGGCAATTTCTCGTTCACCGTCGCTGCCACGGATGCCAACGGTTGCACGGGGATCGGCAATTACGCCGTAACCATTCCCTGCCCGGCCATCGCGATCAGCCCGGGAAATGTCGCGCAGGCTACGGTGGGTTTAGCTTATAGCCAAAATCTATCAGCCACCGGCGGCAATGCGCCATACAGCTTCGCGGTTACGGGAGGTGCATTACCGCCCGGTTTAACGCTCTCCAGTTCAGGCAGCCTGAGTGGAACCCCGACCAGCACGGGCACGTATTTGTTTACCGTCACGGCCACGGATGCAGCGAACTGCTCCGGCTCGGCCAATTACTTCATATCGACCTATAATTTTTGGTTAGGCGATGGCGTGGCGAATCAATGGAACTTCGACGCCGCTAACTGGGCGAGAGGATTGTTTCACGACGGCGACGATGTTGTTTTCGACGATAATGGATCAAATAACGTGCCGGTGGACATAACCACCGTTGTCAGCCCAGGTTCCTTGCTAGTGAGCGCGACCAAAGATTACATCTTTGCTGGGAGCGGCCAAATCGCAGGCACTAATATGCTGACCAAAATAAACTCAGGGAACCTCAAGCTCTCTACGAGCAATAGTTACACCGGTGTTACCTTGATTACCGGGGGGCGGCTGACGGTGCAACACAATAGCGCTTTGGGCGCGACAAGCGGAGGCACCACGGTGACGAATAGCGGCTCACTTCAGATTGACGGCAATGGCCTGAACATCGCTGAACCGCTCATTTTATCTGTGCCATTCGTTAACGATGGGCTGTGTGATAAGACCAATGCCGCTCTGAATAATCTGGGCAATAGCAACACATGGTCAGGTCCCATCACCTTGGGAACAACTTTTGGCTCAGGACCACTGATCAAGTCCGAGGCGGGTTTATTGACATTGAATAGTACGACTCCGATTACAGGACCCGGCTATCTGGAAGTGGCTGGCACAGGAGATGTGTTCATCGGCAGCGGAATCGCAAGCGACGTGGGAGCTGTGCTAAAATACGGCAGCGGCACACTCACTCTGACGGGGACCAATGCTTCCAGCGCCTCAATGGCATCCTACTGTGACGGCAAAATAGCCGCCACGCCCATCGCTTTGGGCTCGGGAGATCTCTCATGCGGCAGTGGCACGATCGAAATCAATGCCGGCGGGGCGGCTTCCATCGCCAATCCCCTTGTAATCAATGGTGGGAAGCTGCGTGCCAGTGGCGGGACGGTCGCCTACTCAAGACTCGGCTACCCGCAAATGGCCGGTTATGGAAGATTGGAAACGGCCGCCCGTTCCGACCAGTTGATCTTTAACTCAGCCATATCCATTTTCACTCATGGCGGAGGTATCTATGTAACCGGCCCGGGCACCGTTGTTCTAAACTCGGGGAGCACGTCAGCCCTCACTTCCTACGACGGTTATTGGTATCTTTTTGACGGCGTCCTGCAACTCAACAATGTGAACGGGCTTGGCAACCCTGGTGGCGCGAGTCAAAGGCCGATTTATTTATATGGGGGCGCCTTGCGGACCGGGGTCAATTCCGGCGGCACTTTCTCGATTAATACTCTGATTAATGACAAAGCCGCGATTCAGCCAGGGCGAAGCACCCTGGGAGCCGGCGTGAGCAATTATTTTGGCGATCTTTATTTTTTCACGAATCAAGTGACCGTTAGCCCCGGATCGAATCTGACCTCCGGCTCAACCGCGGATTTGGGATTCGGGTTCACCAGTGCGCGTGATACTGCGATATTTGATGTCGAAAACGTCGGGGGCGTGAATGCGCGTGTCACTCTGACTGCGGCAGTCAGCGATAACAATTCTCCCCCTCTCACATTAACAAAAAATGGAAACGGCACTTTGGTCCTCCTTGCCGCCAATACCTTCAACGGCGACACGACCGTCAGCAATGGGACGCTCAAGGTATCCAATACAACTGGCAGCGGCACTGGCAATGGCAACGTCACGGTGTTTGAAGGCGCCACCTTGGCCGGCAATGGCCGCATCTCCCGTTCGGTCTTTATCCAGTCTGGCGGCACGCTTGCGCCGGGGAATTCCATCGGCACCCTGGCGATTTCCAACAGCTTGATCTTCGCGGCTGGTTCGACCAATTTAATGGAAGTTAATCTCAACACCCGCACGAACGACGTGGTAGTGGGTCTGACCAACGTGACCTACGGCGGGACCCTCGTTGTCTCGAACATTGGTGCTCAAATTCTCACCAACGGAGCTGCTTTCAAGCTGTTCAACGCAACGCATTATAACGGCAGCTTCGCCAGCATTCAACCTCCGACCCCGGGACCGGGTCTCCTCTGGGACCCAAGTTCATTAACGGTGAATGGCAAACTGAAGGTGGTTGGGTGTCCTGTCTTGACCGTCACTCCCGCGACGCTACCCGGTGGCCAACTCGGAGCTTCTTATACCGCTTCCTTGAGCACCGGGGGTGGAGTATCCCCATACAGTTTTGCCGTCAGCGCTGGAACACTCCCCGGAGGCCTCTCACTCTCCAGCGACGGCTTGCTCTCGGGCACATTGAACAGTGCGGGGAGCTTTTCCTTCACCATTACCTCGACTGACGCCGGCAGATGCACGGGGAGTCGAAGCTACACACTGACGGTGTGCGGACCCATTGCGATTAGCCCCAGTGCCTTGCCAGGAGCCACCGTAACTGGTTCCTACCAACAGACCTTGACCGCCACTGGCGGGGGAGCGCCCTACAGCTTCGGAGTCACGGCCGGGGCACTGCCGGATGGGCTCACTTTGTCCGGCACAGGAGGACTGAGCGGAACACCGACCGCCGCCGGCACGTTCTCTTTCACCATTACCGCCACTGATGTCGGAAACTGCGCCGGCTTCACCGCCTATTCTCTGATCGTAAACAACAAACCTTCCATTACCATCAGCATGTCTGGAGGTTCACCTTCGTTCTGCTGGCCCACCAACAACAGCAATGCTGTGCTGGAATCGACCGATAGCCTGACGCCGCCGATCAACTGGCAACCTGCGACCAACACCATTTCGATGGATGGCGCGAACAATTGCGTCAATCTTGCACCCGAGCCCACAGTGGCCGGACGCTTCTATCGCCTGCGCATTCCATGAGTTGCGCGGCTTGTCCCGCCATAGCCAGCCGACGGCGGAAGTCAGACGGCGCACGATCTCAAATCTAAGAGCCTGTTTTAAAATTGCGTGGGGTCCTGCGGCGAGGGATTTTGGCTGTGGCCAAGGCGGCGAGGCCGGAGCATCCCCGCAGCGGGCTGTGAGGGCCGAGTCAACGCAGGCCGCAGACAAAAGACCCGCCGCCCG
>JBBRPK010000037.1:0-40650 GCA_038228235.1 Verrucomicrobiota bacterium | reverse complement strand
TGGTTCGGAGGGGCGATTCCGGCCTTCGGCCTACATCGCCCCTCCGAACCATGATCCCCTTGCTAAAACCAACAAATAATTCATACTGAAAGTGTTACCTATCATCCCGGATAGTTTGTTACCCATCACCGGCTCGCACCAACGCAGTGACCCACCTCGGCGGTTGGGTCAGGCATGAATTCCGACTTCAGGCCGCGATTAATGGGTTTCCAAGTCGTTCCGCCATCATCGCTGCGGAACGCGCCTGCCGCAGAAATGGCGATAAAGATGCGACCTGGATTGCTCGGGTCCAGCAGGATGGTGTGCAGGCACATTCCCCCAGCGCCGGGTTGCCATCGGGGACCTGAGCCGTGGTGACGCAGTCCCGAAAGCTCCTGCCAGGTCTGCCCGGCATCGGTCGAGTGGAACAAGGCGGCGTCCTCAACGCCGGCATAGACCGTATCCGGATCGGCCAGCGAAGGTTCGAGATGCCAGACTCGCTTGAATTCCCAGGGATGCGGCGTGCCGTCATACCACTGATGAGTGCCGGAGACGCCGTCGTAAGCGAACTTGTTACCGACAGGCTCCCATGTCTTGCCACCGTCCTTGGATCGTTGGATCATCTGTCCGAACCAACTGCTGGACTGGGACGCGTAAAGCCGATTTGGGTCAGCCGGCGAGCCTTTGATGTGATAAATTTCCCAACCCGCAAAGTGCGGGCCGCTGATGTCCCAACGCTGGCGCTGGGCGTCTGAATTCATGACGAACGCGCCCTTGCGGGTACCGACCAATAATCTTACTCCACTCATGGGATAAAAGGCTAAATATCCTAACGGCGAAATGCAAAAGCATTTTTTTGGATAAACGAAAAGTCTGGCGCGCGAGAGTGTCGATGCTCGCCCCGGGGGCTACGGAAGGAGCCTTACGCGGTAAAAGCGCAGCGGCTGGCTGGTGGTTGTATCCAAAAAGACGCGTGTGGGGCTGGTCATGGTGATGTTGGCCAGGCCGGTCCAATTCACAAGATTCGTAGAAACATCAATTGCGTAACTGAATCCCGCTGCGCCAGACAAAACAAACTGGAATTGGCCGTCGCTAAAATGTTTCAGGCCGCCACCGGGCAGGAACTCAACCCTCAGCGGAACAACGCGAACATCATCCAACCCAAGGTAACTTGGATCATCCCGGACTCCGAATCGGAGGACGGTATTGGATGCGGTCGCAGTGACAAAAAATTGGAGATTCGTCCAGCCGATAGCCCCTAAATTGAGCTGAGCCGAAAGGACGATTCCGTTCCATCCCACCAGAAATTCATTGGGCGTGGCGCCATTGGGATAATCAACCCACAGGGAAAGCAAATACGATTGCCCCGGCGAAGTCGCGAGCGTCTGAGAAAGATTCCCCAGCAAACCGGAGAGCCCCATGGCCGCTCCATATTGACCGGAATGCGCGTAGGAAGAGGTGGTTCTGATGGAAAATCCATTGGTTTGTCCGCTTTGCGTCCAGCTTGTGAAGTCGCCGGTCTCAAAACCGCCGTTCTGCACGAGTTGGGCTATCTGCGCGGCCACCGTCAACCCCGCACTGGAACTGGTGACAGAACCGTAAGCATTGCTGACGACGCAACTGAACTGGCTGCCCGAATCCGCCAATTGCACATTGTTCGTGGTATAGCTGGCCTGAGAGGCGCCCGCGATGGCAGCCCCGTTCCGCCGCCAGGAGTATCTTAAAGGCGGGCTGCCGGAAGCCTTCACGCTGAAGCTCGCCGTGCCGCCCGCCGCCACACTCTGGCTGAGGGGTTGGACGCCGATCAGTGGCGGCAATGCCACGGTCCGGATTGCCAGCCGAAAAACAGTTCCATTGCCGCTCGAAGAGGAGCCGGCGTAGCCCGCGCCTCCGTAGTAGGTTGTTCCGTAGAAATTCCCATCACTTCCCTGGATGAGCGCGGCCCGGGGTTGAGCGCCATTGGTCCCCGCAAATGACAGTAGATTTGTGATTGTGCCGTCGCTCGCCATTCTGAAGAGAATGCCATCGCCATAGGTCCCGCCTGCGGTGGTCGTTCCATAGAAGTTGCCGTCGGAGCCCTGCACCAGCCCGGCTTGAGGGTTAGCGCCGTTTGCATAGTTGAACGTGACCAACGTGGAAAGTGCGCCGCTGCTCGTCATTCTGAAAATCGTGCCCTCGCCGTTAGCTCCGCCCGAAGCCGTTGCGCCATAGAAATTGCCATCGACCGATTGCGCGAGTCCGGCAGAGGGCGAAGCGCCGTTATTGTAATCGAAGGTGGCCAGGACTGTTAGCATTCCATTGGTGGTCATTTTGAATACTGTCCCGTTGCCGAAGCTGGGGCCTCCACTGGAGGTCGTGCCGTAGAAGCCTCCGTCTGCGCCTTGGATCAGCCCGGCGCGAGGGTTGGCGCCATTGGTGAGGTAATTGAATGAAATCAAGGTGCTGAGCGTGCCGTTAGTGCTGATGCGAAACACCGTTCCGTCGAAGGACTTTCCGCCGTATTGAGTGGTGCCATACAAATTGCCGTCCGCCCCTTGCACCAGGCCGTTAGGGTTGCCGCCATTGGAATAATGAAGCGAAGCCAGTGTCGTGAAGCTGCCATTGGCGGTTAATCGAAAGACGGTGCCCCCGAAGCCGCTTCCCCCGCTCGCGGTCGTGCCATAGAAGTTGCCGTCGGCACCGAGCACCAGCCCGGCGCGAGGGTTGGCGCCATTGGTGAAATTGAGCGAAACGAGTGTAGTTGCCAAACCGTTGGTTGTAATGCGGAAGATGCTCCCCTGCCCGTAGGTTCCTCCATATTCTGTTGTCCCATAAAAATTGCCATCAGCGCCCTCCACCAACGGTCCGGCGGGATAGCCCCCGTCAGAACCGGTGAACGAGTGAATCGGCCCCGAAGCGCCCGAAGGGAAGACCGTTAACACTGCGTTGGAACTAAGAGTCATGCCCAGACCGTTGCTGACCATGCAACTGAATTGGCTGCCGGAGTCAGCCAATCCCACGCTGCTAATGGTGTAGCTGGATTCAGCGGCGCCTGCAATGGGCGCGCCGTTTCGCCGCCAGAAGTAACCCAGCGGCGCAGCGCCGTTGGCGCCGACGGTGAACTCCGCCGTGCCGCTGGCGGGCAGAATGCTGTTGACGGGTTGGGCGGTGATGACCGGTGATGTCATCGCGTCAACAAATCCGAGGCGAAAAACCGTGCCATCCCCGCTGAAGGATGAACCATTGAATCCCGGGCCTCCCTGGGATGTTAAACCATAGAAATTGCCGTCGGCGCCCTGTGTCAAGGCCGCGTACGGAGAGGCGCCATTCCCTCCAGAAAACGAGATGAGGCCGGTCAAAGTTCCATCGCTCGTGACTCTGAAAATGCTTCCGTTGCCGTAAGCTCCGCCGCTCTCCGCCGTGCCGTAAAACGCGCCATCCGCGCCCAGCAGCAGAGCAGCCTGGGGGTAAGCGCCGGTTATGAAATCAAATGCAGCCAGAGTGGAAAATGCGCCGTTCGTCGTGATTCGAAAGACAGTCCCGCTTCCATTCTTGCCACCGTACGAGGTTGTGCCATAGAAACTGCCGTCGGCCGCGCGCGCCAGCGCAGCGTAAGGAGAACTTCCATTGGTGTAATCGAACGATACCACAGTGCTCAGGATGCCGTTGCTTGTCATTCTAAATACCGTCCCATCCCCAAACGTTCCACCGCGGGAGGTCGTGCCGTAGAAAACCCCGCTCGCATCCTGCGCCAAACCCGAGTAGGGATAGCTGCCATTGGCGCCATTGAACGACGCCAGGGAAGTTAGCGCGCCATTCGTCGTTATTCTGAACACAGTGCCATTGCCGGAGCCTCCTCCGTATTGGGTCGTTCCGTAAAGATTCCCATCAGCCGCCTGCACCAGACTGCTGCCTGGAAAGCTGCCGTTCGGGCCGTTGAAAGAAACCAGGGAAGTAAAGGCGCCGTTGGGCCTGATCTTGAAAACGGTGCCTCCGAAGCCCGTTCCGCCATTCGCGGTTGTGCCATAGAAGTTGCCATCCAGCCCTCGCTGGAGTGCGGCTTGAGGGCCGGCGCCGTTGTTGGCATTGAAAGAAAACACCGTGTTCAACGCGCCATTGGTGGTGACTCTGAAGACGGTTCCATTGCCGTACTTGCCGCCGTATTGGCTGGTGCCATAGAAATTGCCGTCGGCGCCAGGAACCAAGGTGCCACGCGGATACGCGCCGTCGGTTCCACTGAACGAGTATAACGTCGTCATTCGCCCCTTTGGGCTGGGCAGCGCCACCACATTGTCCATTGCGAAATGCGTGCCGAAGCTGCCATAACCTCGATGGGGCTTACCGCCTGACGGAATGAAGCGGACGGAGGTCACCCCGAGGCAGTTGAGGTTGATCAGCGTGGGGTTGGTCGCACTAAGGGTGTAAGAAGTGTCAGAGACTAGCACGGCTTCCGCATACCCTTTCACTTGGACCCGGAGATTGTCCTGCCATGCCGCCGTCAAATAGGCCGAAATGAGGTCGAACGGCCAGGGGCTGCTGAGGGCAGCGGGACTTCCGTAAGGATTATAAGCAACATTGTTTGGCGATACCATCCCGGCTTGAAAACCACTTGGGTGAGGGGCTTGATTGACAGCGTCGAGGTAGTAGAAATTTTCCCAACTCAGGCCATAGTAACCCGCGGGGACGGCCTGGCTCAAACCGGCCAGATCATCGAAAGTGATGAGGGCCGGGCTTCCTGGCAGCACCGTCAGCACCCCGTTTGAGCTGCTCGCGAAACCGAGAATGTTGCTGGCGAGGACGCTGTATTGGCCCGTCTGGTTTGTCGTCACTCCCAGCAGCGTCAGGGTTGCATTGGTCGCGTCCGCAATGTTATTGCCTTCAAATTGCCATTGGTAAGAGATCGGTAATTCGCCAGCCACACCCACATGAATCGTTGCCGTCGCTCCCATGGCCACCACGGTCTGGGCCGGCGGCTGAGCAGTGATCACAGGCGCGCCGTCCGGGCTGGAAAGTAATTTCAAGCTGACTTCGTCAAGACCGAGGAAGCTTGCGTCGTCGCGGAAACCGAATTCAAGGGTGGTGCTAGGCCCCGCCGCAGTGACGATGAACTGAAGGTTTGTCCAGCCGGTGGCGCCGAGGTTTGTTTGGTCGAACAGAGCATCTCCATCCCACGATACCAGGAATTCATTGGGACCCAATCCGTCCGGGCTGTCCAGCCACAGCGAGAGCAGATAAGCCGCTCCTGTTGTGGTCGGCACCGCCTGGGAAAGGTAGCCGAGACTGCCGGGCGGACCCACCTCTGCGCCAAAGTTGCCGGAATGCGAATAAAGCCCATCGGATCCAACTGAGCTGAGAAGCGTATTTCCGAATTGGTTCCAAAAGGAGAAATCGCCCGTTTCAAACCCGCCATTTTGAACCACCTCCACGTCCTCGGCAGCGTTGACGGTCAGCACTGCTCCGCTGCTTGGCGTCGCACCACGTGCGTTGCGCACAATCACGGAATAGACCCCGGCACTAGTTGAGGAAGCTGCGCTGATGCTCAGTGTCCCGCTGGCCGAACCAGAAATGATGGCGCCATCAGCGAGGTCCATCCCGTTCTGTTGCCACTGATAAACTAAAGGCGGGTCACCCAGCGCGGTCACGGTGAAAATGACGGGCGCCCCAAACAGCACCGCCTGGCTGGCCGGTTGCATGACAATGACCGGTTGAGATGGGATCATCGTCAGGAGAGCGGGAGGAGCGCTGGTCACGGTGCCGGCAGCGTTGCTCACGACCACGGTGTAGGCCCCTGTATTGATCAGGGATACGTTGCTAATCACCAGAGTTCGGGTGGCGGAGCCCGAAGTGTTTCCATCATCGATTGATTCGGCTCCGTTAGCCTGCCACCGGTAGGATAAAGGCAACCCGCCCGCGGCTGTCACGGTGAAGACCGCCGTTGCGCCTCCGAGGACCGCCTGATTGGTGGGAGGCACAGTAATCGAAGGAGGCTTGATGACGGCCAGGGTGAACTGGCGGTTTTGCACTGTGCTGTCATTGACATTCGTAAAGCGCAATGTCGCCCCATAAATCCCGGCCGGCAGATTGCTGACAGCATCAAGACTAACAGTGACAAGCGCCTCAGGACCGCCGGGCCCCAGGGTGCCGCCGCTCGGCGAAGCGCTAATAAGCCAAGGGGCAGTATTTGCGAGCGTCCAGTTCAGGGGTGATGCCCCGATATTAGTCAGGGTAAAACTCTGCGAAGTCACAGTGAAAGGCCCGCCGCTCGGACCTATAGCCGTAAAACCAGTTTCGGGACTGATTTGCAACGCATCGGGTGCGGCGAGGGCGTTGATCAAACTTGTGCCTGCCGGCGTTCCCCAGCCCGTGCAAAGGTCGTACCCCGCCACGGCATAGAAATTACTCGGACTGTAGAAACTCGTGTTGTCCCCGGTGATGATGTCATGAAACAGCGATGCAGAGCCGGCTCGTTTGCCGATGGCGTAAATGGCCGGGTTGATGAACCCGGCCGGTGGCTTGCCATTGGAGGCAGCCTGCTGATTGACCAACGCCATGAAACCGGCCCACAACGGCGTCGCCGCGCTGGTGCCACCCACCGACTCCGATGTGCCATTGTCCGCGATCACGAAAATATTGTCAGCAGTCAGGGCAACATCCGGCAAGTTCCGAAAGGTGGTCGAGCCGTGGTTGGCGGCCATGCGCAGACCTTTTTGCCAGGATGGAATCGTATACTTGGGGCTGATTCCGCCCCCCGTGCCCAGGCCGTTGTTCCAATTCCAGACCGTCTCGGCGACCCAGGAGCCGCCCGGCCCGCTCGTCGTCAACGTTGTTCCGCCGACGATGGTGATATAAGGGTCATCCGTCGGCGGAGGCACGTAATCGACGTACGCGTCACTATCTCCCGAGGCGTTGAAGAATGATTGCCCTTGCGCGGCAAATTGCTGGAAAATCTGCTCCGTGCCAGCGTTGATCGGATAGGTCCAGGAAGCGCTCAGTTGCTTCGCCAGATTGTCCGTCGCCATGCGATTCAAAACATCATTCGGCAAAAAACCTTCATAGATGATCACCGCCGACAAGCCTGGCGCCATGCTGACCGCCATTTCGATATCCAGAGCCACCTCCACATTGGCGAAACCCGGAGTGCCGTCGAATCCATCCAACAAGACGGTTTTGAGAGGAACATTCGACAAACCTGCCCGGCTTTCATAAACCGTGATGTCATTCGTATAAAAACCATCAAATTCCACGAGGCCGACCGATTGTCCGCTGCCCGTCAGCGAGACCCCGGGGACATAAGCTGCCCGAAAATCGATCCCCATGTAGGTGCCGTCCGGGCCGGAGCCGGCGTTGGATCTCACACCAGCAGCCTTGTCGATCCGCCGCGCTGTCAGGTTCATTGGGCGCGGGATGACGTAGTCATCCAACCCGCTCACCTGCAGCACGGGACCCGCGAAATCCAGGGAGGGTTGGGCGTCCGGCGCAAAGAACAAGCGCGCCTCCTTTGGGTGCGGATACCTCCGCATCGTCACGCGAAAGACTCTTTCAATGTCCGCTACCGAGCCGCTGACGTCCAGCAGCGTGCGATTTGGATGCGTGCCGGTCACGGTCAACCCGTTGGATTTCGTGAACTCGATGACTGCCTGGTAATCCTGTTCCGTCGGGCCAAAGTTTTCCAGGAACTGCTCCGGGGAAAGATAATGCCGGTAACTGGGACTGCTTGGGTCATAAATCTGGCGGAGCATCTCCGTTAAGGCGGCCTGGTTTCGCAACGGCAGGCCGATCGCCAGGTTCAGCCGCTGCAAACCCGGCAAACGTTCCACTGCCGTCACGCCGGACGCAACCGCCGGCAGCGCGCTCTGTATGACTTGCCTCTGCGCCCCCGCCGCCGGCATGTGGAATGTGAGAAGCGCTGCTGTTGCCGCCAGCCAGATGTTTGTGGATGCGCTCGGAACATCCTTATGGTTTCTGAAAGAGATGTTGCTCGTTTTCACCGTTATTTCCCTTCAGCGATTCGATCAAAACCCGCTCACAAAATGTCCCTGTTGCGAGAGCCAGGAAGATGAATGGCTATGTGACAAGAAGCGTTCTAGCAGCCGCTTGCTGGAGCGCAAGCACCATTGTCACCACCCCATCGAAATGGGCGAGACATGAATTTCACGAATAGGCCGCCTCGGGGGGAGCGCGGAATTTATTCCGCTTCGGCGTGATGGAGTTCCTCAGTCAGGCATTTTCTTAATCTCCGTTAACTCCGTTGCCTCATGTGCAGATCCTTCACCCCAACTCCGGCCAGGTCCCCTCTCAAACTGTTTCCTTGAGTTCTTTGTGACCTCATCCGAGCGAAGGATTGCGAGCCGAGATCTATTTCTCGGCGGTAACGGGTAATGGGACTTGGCCAGCGCTCTTCAAATAGGCCACCAGGTCGCGCACTTCTTCGTCCGTCATGGCCTGCAACAACCCTTCGGGCATCATGGATACATCGCCTTGAATGAGGGATTTTATTTCCTTCCGCGGCACCAGGATATTCTCGCCTGGCACCACGATTGTGACCGCATTATCGTCCTGCCTTGTCACGATGCCGGTGATGACCCGATCGTCCTTCGTTTCCAAAGTGGAGGTGCGATAATCGTTGGGGATAACCGCATTAGGATCGATCACGTTCTGCAAAACGTAATCGAGATCCCCGCGATTGGAGCCGGTAATGTCAGGCCCAACTTTGCCTCCAGTGTCAAATAAGGTGTGGCATTGTTGACAAAGGCGCGAGAAGACGAGCCGGCCCCGGGAAGCGTTCCCCAACCCTTTCGCCTGAATCATGGTTTTGTATTTGGCAATCTCGGCCAGCTTGTCAGCCTGGCTCTCCCGCGCCACACCCCAAAATTTTTCGACCTGCTGATTGATGCCCTCGTTTTTAAAAATGCGGAGTTGTCGAACCACGTCCGCCGTGAGATCGCGCGCCGGAACTGTTTTGGCGCCCACCGCTTCGAGCAGCGGTCTTGCAAAAACCACCCGCGAAACCAAGGTATTGAGCGCGTCTTTTTTTTCTGCCCCGCTCAGAGAATTGTAAACGCCCAGAATCGCCACCGGGATTTTTGGGTCTTCATAATTAGCCAGTCCACGCAAAGCCGGGGCGCGCACGACCGGGTCTTTGAGCAATTGAGGCAGGAAAGCAGCCAGGGCCGGGTCTTTCGTTTGGAGCAGAGCTTCCAGCGCGCGTTTTCGGGCGAGTGCTCCCGCTTCCGGATCCATCAATAGGCCCCGCAGCTCTGCTAACGCCGATGCACTGCCGAAGGTGAGGGAAAGTGATTGCGTCAACTCGCGCACTTTTTCATTTGGGCTTTTGCTCAGCCTGGCCGAGACTTCCTCCCAACCCGCCGGCATATTCACTCCCCGACGGCCTCTCAGTCCTTCGCTCAGTCCTTTGAGGATGTCGAGTTGAAATTGCAGATCATCGGTTTGCCCCAGGACTTCCACGAGGGCAGGAAGCGCTTCGTCATTTTGAGCCTGGAGCGGGTGGGATGCGATCATCAAAATCGCAAGCCCCAGAATAAATTGTTTCATATCAATTGAAAATCATCGACGGCGAGGGGCTACCCTAGGAGCCGGAGTCGGGGCTGTCAACTTTAAGGCTTCATTTCAGCCAGGCTCGCCTATGAAAATGCGCAACAAGACTGTTTCGTGAAGAATTTGCATGTTATGAACCTTTCGCCGAATTGAAGCTCATGGCCAGCACATGGCCCAGCCAGACCGCTGTCAGGCAAAGCACCAGCGAAAGCACTGCATTGGCCCCGGCATGAAACCATTCTCCGCCCCGCGCCAAACTGAGAGTCTGCAGACTGAATGATGAAAACGTGGTATAGCCGCCGCAGATTCCGACCATAAAGAATTGACGCCACGACGGGCCCACCAACCAGGAACCATCCTGCTCGGTGAGGGTGGAGAAGAGCCCGATAGCAAATGAGCCGGAAACATTCACCAGGATAGTGCTCCATGGGAACGTTTCGCCGAAGTGACGAGCTACTAACCCGGAAAACCAGAACCTCGCCACGCTGCCTAATGCCCCTCCGACCGCGATGAGCAAATAATCTTTATAAAGCAACATCTGGAGAAGATTTTAACCACGGATGGCACGGATGACACGGATAAAAACGAGCCCCCCATTTCCCGCTCAGCCCGGTTGTGCTAGGGTGCCGGCATGAATCGTTTGCGGAATGCTCTGTTCACCTCGCTCCTGCTGCTCTCTTTCCCAGGGTGCGCGACTCCCCCCGACCACACCGGAACTTCACCCGCTCAATACACTCTGCGGGCGGAGCAGGTGCTGCGATTGAACTTGCCCAAGGGAGAGCGATTCGATGCCTCTGGTTTGCTCCTGACCCTGACTGGTGATTTGCTTACCATCAATGATCGAGGTCCCGCTCTTTACCGAATCGAATTCCTTCCCAACCCTGCAGAGGCGAATCTCATCCGGTTGCCTAACTGTTTCACCGACGCCCAATTGGCTCCCTTCGCCAAAGAGAAAAAGGGATATTACGACTCTGAAGGCATCGCTCAGGATGCAGAAGGGCGCCTTTATATTTGCGAAGAAGCCAACCGATGGATCCTGCGTTGCGACCCCAAAGCCCAACGCGTGGAACGTCTGCCCATTGACTGGTCACCGGTGACAAATTATTTCAGTTCCGATCCAAATGCCTCCTTTGAAGGAATCGCCATCGGCAATGGAAAACTTTATGTGGCCAATGAGCGGAGCAATCCTGTCATAATCGTGGTTGATTTAGCCAGCCTCAAAATCATCGACCATTTTCAGGTGTATCCTCAAAAAGTCAGTTGGTTAGGCACCCACTACTCAGACCTGTCCTGGTACGAGGATAAACTGTTCGTTCTGTGCCGGCAGCACCGCGAGGTTTTGCAGGTGGATCCTAAAACCCATGCCCTACTGGCGGAATATGACTACCAGAATCTCGAAGACGACCTTGGTTATATCAAACAATTCCCCGTGGGTGTCATGGAGGGACTGGCCGTGGAACGGGATTACTTCTGGCTGTGCACTGACAACAACGGCTTTGGCCGCCACAGCGCGCCCAAAGATACCCGGCCAACGTTGCTCAAATGTCCCAGGCCACTATAGGACGACCACTCTGATTTTGCGACGGCGCGCCTGTTTGAGTCAAATGGTGTAAATGCTGCCCTAACCCGACCAAGGTTAACAATGTTATGGCACGGCATCCTGGGGGGGAAACTGAGAATTACTGGGCGGCAGCCCAGCTGCCTTGCGTTCCCCGGCCTGCATGATCTAGGTTGGCGCGGGCAGGTTGGGTTCACAACCAAGCGCCAAACTAACGGATATGCGCACGCTTATCAAACACGCTTTGGGTTCGATCGAAGCCAGAGAAAACATCACCGTCAAAGGCTGGGTTCGCACGCGGAGGGACGCCAAAGGATTCTCCTTCCTCGAACTCAACGATGGCTCCTGCCTGACGGGCTTGCAGGTCGTGGCCGACTCCGCTACGCCCGGATACGAAGACATTGCCCGTTTCACCACGGGCGCGTCGGCGATCGTGGCCGGCAGTCTGGTGCCTTCACCTGCGGCAGGCCAAAAATGGGAGTTGCGCGCTACCCGCCTCGAACTGGTGGGAGAGGCGGAGGCAGCCTATCCGCTCCAAAAAAAGGGGCACTCGCTGGAATTCCTGCGCAGCATCGCCCACCTGCGGCCGCGGTCCAATCTCTTTGGCGCTATTTTTCGCACCCGCAGCCGGCTGGCTTATGGTGTTCATCAGTTTTTTCAGGAGCGCGACTTCCTCTACCTCCACACCCCAATCATTACGGCCAGCGATTGTGAAGGCGCTGGCGAAATGTTTCGCGTGACTTCCCTCAAAGGAAACATCGATGAGAAACCGGCTGCCGATTTTTTTGGGAAGCCTGCCTATCTGACGGTGAGCGGGCAATTGGAGGGCGAAACTTTCGCTTGCGCGCTCTCCAACATTTATACTTTCGGGCCCACCTTCCGCGCCGAAAACTCCAACACTGCCCGCCACGCGGCCGAGTTTTGGATGATCGAGCCCGAAATGGCCTTTTGCGATCTCTCTGGCGATATGGATTTAGGCGAGGAGTTCATTAAAGCGATGGCAAGATACACCCTCGAACACTGTGCCGAAGACCTCGGCCTCTTTGCTAAATTCGTCGATAAGGGATTGCATGAGCGGCTGCGATTCGTGGTGGAGCGGCCTTTTCAGCGCGTTCCGTACACAGAAGCAATTCAAATCCTAAAAACATCCGGCCACTCCTTTGAGTACCCGGTGGAATATGGCCTCAACTTGCAATCTGAACATGAGCGATACTTAACCGAAGAACACTTCAAATCGCCTGTGACGGTGTTCGATTACCCCCGCGAAATCAAACCGTTCTATATGCGCCTCAACGATGACGGCAAAACGGTAACGGCAATGGACCTGCTGGTCCCAGGCATCGGCGAAGTCATCGGTGGCGCTCAACGCGAGGAAAGGCTGGAGGCATTGCGTGAGAATATGCGATACCATAAATTGCGCGAGGAGGATTACGACTGGTATATAGATTTGCGTCGATATGGCAGCGTGCCGCACGCCGGCTTCGGGGCGGGCTTTGAGCGGTTGTTGATGTTTCTGACAGGGGTGTCGAATATTCGCGATGTCATCCCATTCGCCCGTACCCCAGGGAATGCGGAGTTTTAGGATGCACTAGCAAGTGCGCGGTTAAGTCCGTTCATTCATTGGTAGTTGAATCGCAAGACGGATCTGAAGTACCCTCTCTCAAATGGCTTTGGAAAACTTCGAAGACTTCGCCGTTCGCCTGCGCGAAACCGATAATGTCGCAGTCGTGAAGCGCTCGCTCAGGGCAGGCCAGGAGTTGGACGACGGCTCTGTGCGCTTGACTGTTGCCAAGAATATTCCCCCCGGCCATAAGATTTCGCTGCTGGAAATCGCCGACGGAGAGGCAGTCAGGAAATATGGGCAGGTGATCGGCTTCGCCAACGGCCGCATTGCCCCGGGGGACCACGTGCATACCCACAACCTGGCGATGAAGGATTTTGGGCGGGATTACCAGTTTTGCGCGGAGGCGCAGCCCGTCCATTATTACCCTGCCGGTCAAATGCGCTTTTTCCAAGGCTATGCTCGCCCCAATGGCCGCGTTGGCACTCGCAATTACCTGGCGGTTATTTCGAGTGTTAATTGTTCCGCGTCCGTGTCGCATTATGTGGCGAATCGTTTCAGAGAGCCTGATTTCCACCGTCATTTTCCGCAGGTGGACGGCGTGATTGCCTTCACTCATAAGAGCGGCTGCGCCATCCAGCCCGGCGAGCCGCACAAACTGCTGCAACGGGTATTGGCCGGGCTGGCCCGCCACGCGAATATCGGCGGCTATGTCATGATTGGCCTGGGCTGCGAGGTGAACCAGATTTCATTCATTATCAAGGAGCACAAACTGGATCAACCGCGGCCCGGCGAGCTGGCTCCGACTTTCATGAACATTCAGAGTGCCGGGGGGATTCGCAAAACCGTGGAAGCCGGGATTGCTGCCGTGAACAAACTTCTGCCTTTTGCCAATGCCATGAAGCGAACGGAGCAGCCCATTAGCAGGCTAATTCTGGCGGAAAACTGCGGCGGTTCGGACGGAAACAGCGGCATCACGGCCAATCCCGCTCTGGGCGTGGCCTCCGATGAACTGGTCCGGTACGGCGGAACGTCTGTCCTGGCGGAGACGCCCGAGATTTACGGCGCGGAACACTTGCTCACGCGCCGCGCCGCCAGCCGTGAAGTCGGCGAGAAACTGATCTCATTTATCCGCTGGTGGGAAGACCACGTCCGCCTTTTTGGCGCCACCATCGACAACAATCCGACCTTTGGGAATAAGGAGGGGGGGTTGTCCACGATTTACGAAAAGAGCCTCGGCGCCGTGGCCAAAGGAGGGCAATCGCCCCTGGCGGCGGTTTACCATTATGCGGAGGAGATCAAAACGCCGGGCTTTTGTTTCATGGACACACCCGGATTTGATCCCGTGAGCATGACGGGATTGGTCACAGGCGGCTGCAATATCGGGGTATTTACGACGGGGCGCGGCAGTGTTTATGGCTGCAAACCGGCGCCCTGCATCAAAGTCGCCACTAACACTCCCCTTTTCCTGCATATGAATGAGGACATGGATATTAACGCCGGGACGATCCTGGACGGGACCGAAACCGTGGCCCAAGTGGGCCAGCGCATTTTCGAAAAAATCATCACCGTGGCCAGCGGCGAAAAGACGAAGAGCGAGTTGGCCGGCATCGGGGACGAGGAATTTGCCCCTTGGCAGTTAGGACCGACGCTTTAGCGCCAATTCGTTTGCAGCGGCGCGGCTGAGCGCGATAGCGGGCTGCAACTTTCCACGATCAGAATTGTGCTCCGCAATTCCCCTAATTTTTAGATCGTGAGGGGTACGATTGCGCCGCGCCCTTCACCGTTTTATAATTTGAGTGTGAAATCCGTTCTAAAAGCGCCCCCGCTTTGGCTCTATTTGCCTTTGACCGTGTTGTGCGGATTCTATTTTTCGTTCTATCAGGTGCAGCATTCAACCTGGCACAAGGAACGGCTTTACCTTCAGCTCCTCTCCGGAAGCCAACCCGAGCAATTAAAAGCGGCCAGCGCTTTGGCCCATTTCGGTGGACAGGAGCAATTGCTGGCGGCATTGAAATCACAGACGCCGGCAGTAAGGGAGTTCGCCCGGCGCGCGCTCGAGTATCTCTGGTTTAGCGCCGCGGGGGAGCAAGCGCACCAAGCTGTGGAAGACGCTTTTCAGGCTGCCGAGAAGGATGATTTTAAAACCGCGCTCACTCTCTTGGATGACATTGTCCGAAAATATCCCAATTTCGCCGAGGGTTGGAATCGCCGTGCGTCGGTCTATTGGCAAATGGGCCAATATCAGAAATCCATTGCGGATTGTGAAAAAGCGATCGCTCTCAACCCAAATCATTATGGCGCCTGGCAAGGCATTGGCATTTGCCGGGTCCAATTAGGAGACATCGCCGAGGCTTGCCGCTGTTTGCGCGCCGCTCTGAAGATTACCCCGTACGACGAAACGACCCGCCATTGTTTGCAAAAATGCGAAGAAATGTTGCGTGTGCTTCATCCCAGCAATCAGCAGACGCGGGGCTTGGACTTAATCTGAGTTGCCTTTGAGGGCGGATAACGCGGCGCCGATTTCTCCCTCGCCCCATCGGATGGGGAGAGGGCCGGGGTCAGCGGCAAATCGCGGCGACATTGGCCAAACCTGGGATCGTTTCCCCCTGCCCTCTCCCCTCCCTCGGAGGGAGCGGGGATGGTTTCCGCTCGACCGTTTGTAGTCCATCCTCATCAGATCTTGCAGTGGACCAGGGCTCTCACCTTTGGCTTGGCAGGAGAAGATATTCTTCTTAGCGTTGGCAGGTGATCGTTTTCCTGCGATTAGTCGGACTTCTCAACGTCGCCGTCTGGTTTGGCGCGGTTACCTTCTTTACGGTGGGAGTTGCGCCAGCGTTCTTTTCCACTGAGGTTCGGGCGCTTTTGGGAGAGCAGAGTTACCCGTCCTTTTCAGGTCGATTGGCGATGATCTTTGTCAGTCGGTATTTTCTCCTGCAATACTGGTGCGGGAGCATTGCCGTGCTCCATCAGTTGGCGGAGCGGTTTTATCTGGGAAAACCTTTGCAACGATTAAATTTTGGACTGCTCATTGGCATTTGCACTCTCTCTCTTTTAGGAGGGATCTGGCTGCAGCCCTCCTTGAGGAAGCTCCACGCGGTTAAATACGCACGGAGCGCGGCGCCAGCCCAAAAGGCCCAGGCGGCCAAGGATTTTCGCGCCCGGCATGGGGTTTCCTGGGCCTTCAATTTGCTGGTTTTAGGTGGCTTGGGATTCTACCTCTGGCGGGTGGCCAATCCGGTGGATGCCCCGCGTTTCGTTCCCTCCGGCAAATTCAGAAGTTGACAAACCCCCGACTGTACCACACTGGTACAATGTGGTATTAAAGCGATGGCCTCTCAGGGCATCGATTGGAAAACAAGCATTATGATTTCAAACGAGCGTTCATCATCCTATGGGTCTCCAGGAACGGTTGGCCCCAGACCTGCCGTCAACGAAGAAACCCTCAAAACTGACACAATTCAGATCGAACGAAAGACCTTCGTTTTTGCGCTTAAAGAAAATCCCCGCGGCCGTTTCCTGCGCATCACCGAAGACGTCAGCGGCCGTCGCGATACAATCATTATACCGGCGCCGGGTTTGGAAGATTTCAAAAAAATTCTGAACGATATGGCCAGGGCCTCCGAAGAGGCGCCCGCAAAGAGTGAAATGTCCTAATTTGCTCTGAGCTCCGGAGGGAAGCAGGAAGCCCACTCATCCAGAGTGCTCTATGTCTTGGTCCGTGTTTTGCGTCTGGCCCTCAAACGAGGTGCGTCCCCCCACAGACCCTCCAAGTCATAATGCTCCCGCACATCCTTCCGCATCAAATGGACGATCACATCGAAAAAATCCAGAACCACCCATCCGCCCTGTAAAGTCCCATCTACGGCGCGGGGCCGGATTTCCTTCTCCTCGCGCAACTTGTCTGTGATTTCATCTGAGATTGCCCGCAAGTGCGGTTCGCTCGTGCCAGAGGCGATCACGAAATAATCGGTGATGGAGGAAATCTCGTGCACATCCAGAATCACGATATCTTCAGCCTTCCTGTTGTCAGCCAGTTCGCGGCAAGCGATTGCCAATGTCTTTGAATCCATCTTTTAGGGAAACTTGGCGGAACGCTTTCCAAAGATAAAGGGCAGAATCAAACCGGCGTTGCCATTATTTAAGGACGGGTTTGAGGACGATATTGCGATAATCAATGCCGGTGTGGTCGCCCTGGAGATAAATTGGGCCTGGCCTGGACTCATCGGACCAAAGTGCGCCACCCGTGCAGCCCAGAAGGGGCGCGTTGTCGATGATTTTCGTGCCGTTCAGAATAACAGTCACATGCCTATCGACGAGCGTGATGTCCAAGGTCTGCCATTCCCCAGGGGGCTTTTCCGCGTTCGCGCTTGGAGTGATACGGCTATAAACGCCTCCCATATTGTGGGAGTCCAGCTTTTTGCCGTAGGTATCCGCCACTTGGACCTCATAAACCCCGCGCAAATAGACGCCGCTGTTCCCTCCCGCGGACAGGCGAGTCTCCAAGGTGAGGTTGAAATCTTCGAACTCCTGTTCGGTGCGCAGATTGCCATAGGACAGGTGCGGCTTGTCCTCCTGTTGGGCGGGCCGATTGACCAGCAAACCATCCTGTGCGCTCCAACCGTTGACCTGATTGGGAGTGGTCAACTTCCAGCCCTCCAGACTCTTGCCGTTGAAGAGAGTTATCGGCGCTGCAAACTTGATCGCGGAAAGATCGGGAGCAGGGGGCACAGGTGGAATCCTTTTGCCTCTGAATTGTTCCTTGACTGCGCCATGACCATTCTCACGCGGCAAGAGGCGGGTCAGGTCTAATTCGTCGCCCGAGATTTTGGCGATGATGGCCTCCGTAAACTGCTGAGTGCGGATGACTTTGCCGCTGCCATCCTTGCGTTTGACTTCATTGATGCGAGTTACGTAAAGGCTCTCGCCGTCGTCTCCCAAAGTGACGCTCGCCAGAGGAACCACACTGCCGCTGCCCCAAAGGATGCTGCCATCATAATACCCATTTTCCTGGGTCACTTCCAGCCAGCCAGCGCCCCCGTCCGGAATCGTTAAGGCCCAGCGACCGAGGAAGGGATTGTCGTTATCGGCAGCCAGAACTGTGCCGCTGGCAAGTGCCGCTATCGCCGCCAGCAGGGCCTTGCTGGATGTGGAAATTAGATTTCGAGTTAATTTCATGCTTTCTTATTGATTTTAATTCGGACGGCTTCAAGCACAATTTTAGGGAGCGGCCAGCGAGTGGAGAGCGCCCTCCTATAGCTTCGCTGTGCCGGCGGCGGTATGGGGGACGTTCCGCGCGAGCGTTTTGCGATTGCGCTCCTCTGTGCGATTGTCTCGAATCCGCTTGCCCACGGGCCACGGTCATGCGAAATACTCCTGTCGAATTTAAACTGCGCTCGTAGCTCAGTTGGATAGAGCAACTGCCTTCTAAGCAGTGGGTCGTGGGTTCGATTCCCGCCGGGCGCACCAGATTCGAAACTGCCGAAATATGCTCAAATTGGAAGACTTGGCCGCTTTGCTGGAACAACATCGCGAAGCTGCTCAGGCGCGCGTGCAGGAGTTTGCCCTGGATGGGACCTTCTTCGCATTTAATTCTAAGCCCGCCATCATGGGAGTAATCAACCTCTCTCCAGATTCGTGGTATCGAGAGAGTGTTTGTGTCTCGGCGGACCAAGCCGTTCAACGCGGAAAAATCTTGCAAGCACAAGGGGCCCAAATCGTGGATGTCGGCGCCGAATCGACGTTGGCGCGCGCTCGGCGAATAGACCAAAGTGGCCAACTGGGCAACCTCTTGCCGGTCGTTACAGGACTTCGCAAGTCAGGGGTGCTGGTGTCCGTGGAAACCTATCTGCCCGAGGTGGCGGCGGCCTGCCTGGAAGCGGGCGCAAACGTCTTGAACCTGACGGGGCATGAACGCAGCAAAGAAATGTACCGCCTGGCTGCAACGCATGCGGCGGCAGTGATCATTTGCCACGTGCAAGGTCCGAATGTCCGTGAAGTGGGTGATTTCGACCTGAGCGCCGATCCGGTCGCGCGAATGCTCGAACAGTTCGCGCGCCAGATCGAAATGGCGGCCGGCGCGGGGGTAGAAAAAATTCTGCTCGATCCAGGGCTCGGGTTTTATTATCGCAATCTTCAGGACAGCGCGGTGCGAGTGCGCCATCAAATGGACATGTTTTTGAACACGTTCAGGCTGCGCACCCTCGGTTTTCCCATTTGCCATGCCCTGCCCCATGCCTTTGAATCTTTTGGGGCCGAGGTGCGCTCGGCCGAACCGTTCTTTGCTGTTTTGGCGGCGGTAGGCAAAACGAATTTGTTCCGCACCCACGAAGTGCCGCGTGTCAAAGCAGTATTGGAGACGTTGGAAATGTATTGATCGCGTATCGGCGAGCGGCGTTATCCTCGCTCACACAGAAAAACCCCCTCCTCCCCGGAGTCGGTAATCCATTGTTCCTTAACCACCAGGCCATGCCTGGTGAGTTGCTGGTGGACGCGCTCCGGGGTGTAACGGTAGGAGAAGAAGAGCCGGATTTTTTCACCTCGCCCAAATTCCATATTCTCCCCCGCGACGCGCACGCTCCTGGACTGGTCAAAATGAAACCAAGCCGTGATTCGCAATAGATCGTTGCCCGATGGGCAAGCCTCAACCGTCCACTCCAATGAACCGTCCGTTTCCTCAAAACCCAGATCGAAAAGGAACATTAGGAGCCATTTCCTGGTGAGGACATTATCATAGAGTGGCAATATTTGTTGAACCCCAACGACATAATCATTCCCTGGGGCCAGGTTTGCGCTCATTAGCAAAAACCCACCAGGCTGTAGCAAGCCAGCCAGTTTAGGCAGGATCAACTCCGGTTGGAAATTTGGAATCATCCCGAAAAAGGTGATCAGCCTCGTTGTTTTGGCTGAGGTGTGTCCGCGAAAAATCGAGGCGAGATCCCCTGCCGTTAGAAGGTCGCAAACCAAGGGATGCGACTCAGTGACGACCTCAGAAGCGGTTTGATGGGCCGCCAAAACCATGGGGGTGCTGGCATCCACAGGCGTGTAAGACACACGCTCGCTCTTTTGTCTTAGCAAGCTGAGCAGACGAGTGTCTTTATGTCCGCCACCACAGCCCAATCCGAGCAAATGGGCCGGATGAAGGCCAATTCTCTCCACGGCGGCGGCAAAAGCCGAATCGTAACAGGTCGCGCAACCTGGGTCATTTCTCGAAGGAGATAAGGCCTGATGAAGCTCCAGCCATTTCTCCATCTGTTTGTAACTGTCGTAATGAAATTTAGGATTTATCTGGCGGGTGCAAAGCGAATTCCGCAGGTCACTCAGGACGCTTTCTGGGAATTGGCTGCGGTGGATGGCGACATTTATGAGATCCGACATTGGTATGCTTTGTGCGAAATAATGGAATTAAACAAGTCTTTCACCAAAAAGGGGGGTGTTAACCCCACTTTCCATCACTCGGGCACCGTAGATACTTAAGCCAGACTTTCAGTCTCGGTCGTGAAAAAGCTTGCTTTTTCTGGCCTAGTCATGGCACACTGTGGCCTTTATTGCTGAAAACCCACGGTTTGCATTTCTGGTCTTGGAACAGTTTGCGGCCATCCATTAGTTAGCTCTGAGGCAAGCTAGACGGAACCCTATGACGCGGTCGATTCGAGTTTTATTGGTTGAGGATTCAGAGAATGACGCTTTGCTTTTGCTTCGCCAGATGCAAAAAGGAGGTTACGTTCCCATTTCCAGGCAGGTGGACAATGCGGCAGACATGCTCGCCGCTTTGGATGAACAATCCTGGGACCTTATTATCTCTGATTACGTGATACCGGGTTTTGGAGGACTCGAAGCCCTGGAGCTGCTCAAAATCAGAGGTTTGGACCTGCCTTTCATCATCGTCTCGGGTCAGATCGGAGAAGATCTGGCTGTCCGGGCGATGAAAGCCGGCGCGCACGATTATATCATGAAGGATCGGCTGGCGCGGTTGATTCCAGCGGTCGAAAGAGAGCTGCGCGAAGCCGAGATGCGCCGGGAACGAAAGCGGTCCCGAGCCGCCCTCCGCGAAAGCGAGGAACGCTTCCGCCAGCTCGCTGAGAACATTGAAGCTGTCTTCTTCATGTTTGAAATGTCTTCCGAAAGCTCTCCCGGCAGGATTTCCTACGTCAGTCCTATCTATGAACGAATCTGGCGGGACTCCACGGAAAAGCTCCTCCAGGAACCCCGGCGTTGGCTCGAGGCCATTCATCCCGATGACGGTGAGCGAGTGCGAAATGATTTGCCGAAAATGGCCCGTGGAGACTTTAACCTGGAATTCCGCCTGCTGATGAGTGATTCAACCGTGCGTTGGATTCATTACCGCGCTTTTCCCATCCTCAATGATTTGGGCCAGGTTCATCGGGTTGCCGCCATCGCCGAAGACGTCACGGAGCGGAAAGCGGGGGAACATCGCCTCAAGTCCACGGCCGAACAGTTGCTCCGCACCGTCGAGGAATTGCGAAGAATGGAGGAACAATTGCGCGCCCGCAATGATGAGCTTTCACAAACGCGGGATGAGTTGGAAATGCGCGTGACAAAGCGAACGGCTGCTCTCTCCAAGGCCAATGGGCAGCTCCGCCGTCAAATCGAGGAACGCAAGCGCCTCGAACAAGAATTGCTGGACATCACCGAGCAGGAACGGCGGCGCCTGGGCATTGATTTGCACGATGATTTGGGTCAACACCTTATGGGGTTGGCTTTCATGGTGAAAGGTCTGCAACAAAAGTTGGAGGAAGAAAGTCCAGAGCGCGCCGCCGAAGCGGAGAAGATCCATGGCCTGGTTTCGCAAACCATCAAACATGCCCATGATTTGGCTCTGGACATGACCTCCGAATTGGAGGGCGAGGACCTGGCGGTCGCACTTCGCCAACTGGCCCAGCGGGTGAAGACTTCCTTCGCTGTTGAATGTCAGTTCCACTCGGACGGCGACATTTCGCGCCTTCAACCCGCCTGGGCTGCCCACCTCTACAAAATTGCCCAGGAAGCCCTTTCGAACGCCATTAAACATGGCAAGGCCCGCCACATCTCACTGCGTCTGGCTCAAGAGCAAAAGAAGCTTTTGCTTTCGATCGGGAACGATGGTTTGCCTTTCCGCTCCGGGACTTCGCAGAACGGCAGGATGGGGCTGCGCATCATGAATTATCGGGCGCACGTCATCGGCGCTTCACTGGATGTTAGTTCAAGTGAAAAAAACGGCACGCTGGTGGTCTGCCGTCTGCCTCTCGCTGCCAATCTCGCGCCCGTTGCGAAAGGAGCTTTGGCAAGCCCTGGCTAAGAATTGGGGCTTTCACCCCATTTGTTTCCGACCCCGAAAAACATAGTATGGGTAACGATGAGTGCGTAAAATTTATGAATCCCCAAATTTCCAATGGCACTAACAAGATTACAGTCTTGTTGGCCGACGATCATGCAGTTGTTCGCGAAGGTCTGCGGGCTTTGCTGGATGCGACACCGGATATAAAGGTGGTGGGTGAAGCCGACAATGGCCGCCTGGCTGTGCAATTGGCGCGGAAGCTTGCTCCCGATGTCGTGGTGATGGACGTGGTAATGCCCCAGTTAAACGGCGTGGAAGCGACCCGGCAAATTTTGCGTAACACCCCGCACACCAAAGTGCTCGTCCTTTCCTCCTATAGTGACGACGAGAAGGTGGGGCAGTTGATCGAGCACGGCGCGACCGGATACCTGGTGAAGCAAGCCGCCGCCAATGACCTGGTTAAAGCGATTCGCGAGGCCAGAAAAGGCAACGCATTCTTTAGCCCCTGTATTTCCCGCAGCCTGCTGGAGCAATGCCGCGATTCTTACAACAGAGGGGGGCTGGTGAAAAAGAAGACCGGCCACCTGACTTCGCGCGAGACGGAGGTATTGCAATTAATCGCAGAAGGTCATCCCAACAAGCGAATCGCGGATGTTCTGGGCATCAGCATCAAAACCGTCGAGAAACATCGTCAGCAACTCATGGATAAACTCAATATTCATGAGGTAGCGGGCCTCACCCGCCACGCCATTGCAAAAGGAATGATCGAGACCACGGTGCCCTCCCCCAGTGCCTAAGAGGGGGACGGCGGTTTTCGAGTGTCCGAACGTTGTAGTTGCTGCCCCTGGTGGTGAAGTGGCGCCCGGTTTGGGCTAATTCCAATGAACGTTCAAGGTGGGACTGAGCAGCGCAGGATTTTGGGTCGCTGACGAGGCGCATATCCGCAGCCATCTGTAACGAGCGAGCAACGAAGCCAGAGACCCAAAGGACTAGCGAATTAGTTTCATCTCGAACGCGAACTCGAATAAGCCTCCTGAGGTTATGTCGCCCACCGCGGGCTGATCGCTATAGACGTTGCGCTCCTAACGGAGCTTTAGCTAGGATTTATGAGGAAACACAATGATGCAAAACATAACCTCGGTCGAATTGACGCGTGACTGTGAGGCGGTGCAAATCCCTGTGGGCACCGTCACCCTCCTGCCCAAGGGAACGCCCGTCGATATTACCCAGACTTTGGGCGGGACTTACACAATCCACGCGCAAGGGGGCTTGTTTCGCATCGCTAGCAAGGACGGGGATGCCTTGGGCCTGGAGTTGACCGGGCCAAGCGAAACCAGGGCCGTCCCTGCCCAGCCTGTTCAAGCCGATGAGCAACAGGTTTGGGAAACATTGAAAACCTGTTTCGATCCGGAAATTCCCGTGAACATTGTGGATTTGGGGCTGGTCTATGCCATGCAAATCGAAAAACTACCAAGCGGGTTCAGCCGCGTGGATGTCAAGATGACGTTGACGGCGCCTGGCTGTGGGATGGGCGGAACCATCGCCGGAGATGCCCAGCAGAAGCTTCTTTATTTGGAAGGTGTGGAAGAGGCCAATGTGGAAATTGTCTGGGACCCGCCCTGGCATCAATCTATGATTACGGCGCAAGGCCGTCGGATTCTCGGATTGGAATAAAAACCGCGCTTGACCAATTCCCGGCGCGAATTAACTTTTGCCCTTGTGAACTGGCTAAGCCAGGAATTGAGGTGAGGAGAAAACTTATGAAAAAAATAAATTCTATGAAATCTATCACTTGTGCTCTGTTGGTGGGCAGCTTCGCTGCGTTCGCCCATGTCGCCATCGCCGCCAAAGCGGAGTCCAAAACTCCCTGGAAAGTCAGCGGCGAGTTGGAAGAAGCCTGTTCCTGCCGCCCGGCCTGTCCCTGCTGGTTTAAATCGTTGCCCTCCCGCATGACCTGCGATGGCGCGCAGATCATCTTCATCACCAAGGGCCATTATGGCAAAACACCATTGAGCGGCCTGGCCGTCGCCCAATTCGTCCAAAGTCCCGAACACCAGAGCATGTTCGAGTCATTCGGAAAATGGAATTTCGATTACATTTACATCGATGAAAAGGCCAGCGAAGCGCAACGCGAAGCCCTCAAAGAACTTGCCTTGCATTTCTTTCCGCCCGCCGCCAAAACCCGGGAATATCGCTATGTCTCCATCACGCGGAAAATCGAAGGCTCCGAACACATCACCAATGTGGGCACCTATGCCGTCTGCTCCGGGCACCTGATTGACGGGGGATACTCGGGCGCGCCCAAAGTCCTCAACCCTCCGCTCGCCGATCCGACTCATAAGGAATTCCTGCAAGGCCAAACGACGCTGCTGAGCTACAACGATGCCGGTCAGGGTTGGAAATACGAGAATTCGAATTACATGCGCAACAAATTCCAAACCAACAGCAGGGAATACGAAAAGCACGAAGCAGGAATGGCCAGGAAAATGGAGGAGATGAAGACCAAGACAGAAAAATAGTTTGTTTTGACAAACGAGGGGCCCATTCCTATTTTGGGGTTGCAGCGATGGGGTCGTAGCTCAGTTGGTAGAGCACCACAATGGCATTGTGGGGGTCAGGGGTTCGAATCCCCTCGGCTCCACCATCCCGCTGCATTCTAAAATCACCATGGCGGAACGAATTGTTTCAGAGGTCTTGACGAAGCCCGATGCCGCGTTGGAAATGACATTGCGGCCTTCACTCTTTTCTGAGTTCACCGGTCAAGCCAAGGTCAAAGAGCGGCTGGAAATCACTGTGGCGGCGGCCAAACAGCGGAACGAGGCCATCGACCACATTCTGCTCAACGGCCCGCCGGGCCTAGGCAAAACCACCTTGGCCAACATCATCGCCAAGGCGATGGGCGCGAATCTGAAGAGCACCAGCGGCCCTACCATCGAGAAAGCTGGCGACCTGGCTGGTCTGCTGACGAATCTTGAGGAAGGCGACGTGCTATTCATCGATGAAATTCATCGTTTGCAGAAAACCATCGAGGAATACCTTTACCCGGCCATGGAAGATTTTAAATTGGACATTATCATCGACCAGGGGCCAAACGCCCGCAGTGTGCGCTTAAATTTGCCGCGTTTCACCTTGATCGGCGCCACGACGCGAAGCGGGTTGCTCACCGCCCCGTTGCTGACCCGTTTCCCCGTACGCGAGCGGCTCGACTACTACCAAACCGATCAATTGCAGGAGATCGTCCTGCGATCCGCGCGCCTGCTCAACATTGAGATTGAAACTCCAGGCGCGCACGAAATTGCCCGCCGCAGCCGAGGCACTCCGCGCATCGCCAACAACCTGCTCCGCCGCGTCCGCGATTACGCGCAGGTGCGCGGGGACGGACGGATTACCGCCTCCCTGGCCGATAAGTCTCTGGCCATGTTGGAAATCGACGAGAATGGTTTGGACGAGATGGACAAGCGGATTCTTGAAGCTATCATCGTCAAGTTTGGCGGCGGGCCCGTGGGGGTCGGTTCACTGTCAGTGGCAGTCGGCGAAGAGCCCGATACGCTGGAAGAAGTTTATGAGCCTTACTTGATTATGGAAGGCTATCTTAAACGCACCTCGCAGGGGCGTGTTGCGACCGAGTTGAGTTACAAAAAGTTGGGGCTTAAACCCACCACCGGCGCACAACCGGCCCTTTTCTAAACGGCCCTGCCGTTGTTCTGTATTGTCCGGGCTTTTCAAGCAGGAGGAGCTTCATGCGTTGGTTCGGTTAACAGTTGGAGCAGCCTGTTCGGCGCTGGGTTTTTAGCAACTTCTTTTGGCAGGGGTGGAAAAGAGATGACAAGCCCGGCGAAATACCTTCTATTCCTCCGGCCTATGCCGCGACGCGCCGACATCCATTCCGTCCTCATCATTGGCGCCGGGCCGATCATCATTGGCCAGGCGTGCGAATTTGATTACTCCGGCACCCAGGCCTGCAAGGCGCTCAAGGAAGAAGGCTACCGCGTCGTTCTCGTAAATTCCAATCCGGCCACCATCATGACTGACCCGGAGTTTGCCGATCGCACTTACATCGAGCCCATTACGGCGGAATGCGTGGAGAAAATTATTGCCCGCGAAGTGGCTGAGCTAAAGCGCGCCGGCGCCAAAGGGAAGCTGGTGCTCCTACCCACTCTGGGCGGTCAAACCGCTTTGAACACCGCCATGGCGCTCAAGAAGCGCGGCACACTCGACAAATTCGGCATTGAGATGATCGGCGCCAACGCCGCAGCCATTCGACGGGGGGAGGATCGGCAGGTTTTCAAAGACCTCATGATCAGTATCGGCCTTGATGTGCCCATCAGTGGCACTGCGCATCAGGTCGAGGAAGCGCGGGCTGTGGCTGAAAAAATCGGCCGTTATCCGCTAATCATCCGCCCGGCCTATACGCTGGGTGGCACGGGGGGCGGCATCGCTTACAACCGCGAAGATTTCGACGAAATAGCCAAACGCGGCTTGGAACTTTCGCCCGTTTCCGAGATTCTGGTTGAGGAATCTTTGTTGGGTTGGAAAGAGTTCGAGATGGAGATCATGCGCGACCGCGCGGACAATTGCGTCGTCATCTGCTCCATTGAAAACTTTGATCCCATGGGTGTGCATACCGGCGACTCGATCACGGTCGCGCCTATCCAGACGCTAACGGACAAAGAATTCCAGATCATGCGCGATGCCTCCTTCGCGGTCATCCGCGCGGTGGGCGTGGAGACGGGTGGGTCGAATATCCAGTTCGCCGTCAACCCGGACAATGGGCGCATGGTCATTATCGAAATGAACCCGCGGGTTAGCCGTTCCAGCGCCTTGGCGTCCAAGGCCACTGGATTCCCCATTGCCAAAATCGCAGCCAAGCTGGCGGTCGGCTATCTGCTCGACGAAATCAAGAATGACATCACCCGCGAAACTCCCGCCAGTTTCGAACCGACTATTGATTACGTGGTGACCAAAGTGCCGCGTTTTGCCTTCGAGAAATTTCCCCAGGCCGATCCCACGCTCAATACCCAGATGAAATCAGTGGGTGAAGCGATGGCCATTGGACGCACCTTCAAAGAGAGTTTGCAGAAATGTTTGCGGTCGCTTGAAATCGGCCGCAGCGGTTTGGGCGGCGACGGCAAACCCTGGCGAATTGGCAACGAAGTTTACGGCGATCGCGACGTCCTGCCGCGCGAGGTCATCACCCGCAAACTAAGCGTGCCGAACGCGGAGCGCATCTTTTTCATTCGCCATGCCCTGCGCGCGGGATTCAGCATGGAAGAAATCTTCAGCCTCACCAAGATCGATCGTTGGTTCCTCGCTCAGTTGAAAGAGATTGTTGATTTCGAGGAAGAGTTGGCCGCCTCTGCGAACTGAGTGAACGTCTTAAATCCGTTGAAAGCGCCGTTCGGAAAAGCCACATTCGCGCGGGTCAAAAACGTTAGCTATCGCCAATGGGAAGATGCCTTTGAAGTTGAGTTCGACGGTGGCCTGTCCTTTTTGGAACCGAACAGCACGATTCGCAAAGCCAACAAAATCTTTTCAGAAGCGGTGGTTGAACGCGTCGAGTTGGATGAGGATGGGGATCAGCGTGGCAGATAGCTGCGGGTTGCCAAGCTGTGCCATCTTTACTACGGTTCAGCGATGAATGCGGTCCCGCTAAACATCGAGAAGGAAGATCAACTCACGCAGCGCATGGCTGCTCTCGGCGTGCGCGAAGCCGATATCGAAGAGACGTTTGTGCGCTCCGGTGGCCACGGGGGGCAGAATGTCAACAAGACTGCCACTTGCGTGATGCTGCTTCACCGTCCGACGGGTCTGCAGGTGAAATGTCAAACAACCCGCCAGCAGGGTCTCAACCGTTTCCTGGGCCGCCGCTTGCTGCTGGAAAAAATCGAAGCGCTCCAGAAAGGCTCCCAGGCCGCCGAGCGGGCGCGCCTCGAGAAAATCCGCCGCCAGAAACGCCGTCGCAGCCGAAGCGCGAAACAGCGGATGCTGGCCGACAAATCGCACCACGCCGCCAAGAAAGAATCCCGCCGGTCCGTTCGCCCGGAGTAGCCTGAACTGCGGGAGCCGCGAGGCTCTCAGCCGATTTCAGAGCCGATTACCAATAGCCACTTTTCAATCCAAAATTTGCAGTGTCTTGATTGGATTAAGCGCTTATCACCCACTTTAGACGTCAACCCTGTAGATTTCCACTAACCCATAATCCGGCCACTTGCCCTCCTTCTTTTTCTCCTGTTGCTTAGCTTTGGCCAGCAGCAGATGCCGGCCATCGGCAGTGAAGAGGGTATCTGTGATGCGGTGTTTGGCATCCAGTCCGTGGAGAATTTTGCCCGTCGCCGTTTCGAAAAGGGCAAGGTTCCATTGGCCCTGAAATAATCGACCGGCCATGGCGAAGAGCTTATCGGTTGGATGAAAGGCGAGCGTCTCCATCAGGCCCTGACCGCTCTCGCCTTCGTGAGTTTCGTCGAGCTTCTTGCCTTCACGCCAAGCGAAGCGCTGCCAGCGCTGCACACCATTGCCGGCCATGGGATCGCGCATCGGCCCCATCCCGCAGGCATAGAGTTCGTTGTCGCCAGCGCTGAAAGTCATCGCAAACACACCTCCGAGATAATGATGGCTCTTAACGATTCCCCAACTCGTTAAGTCAGGCGTAGTCCATTGTGAAACCTGTTGACCCGTAATGAGGTCCCACACGCGAATCTCGCCCATCAGGTTTCCCGCCGCTACGTGCTTGCTATCGGAGGAGAACGCCACGGCTTGCACGGGCGGAACATGAGAAAATGCCCAGCGCAACTCGCCCGTTCTGGCGTCGAAAACTTTCACCGAAGGCTCCCGCTCCGGAGCGGGTTCGTATTTGTATCCGCCCGCTTCGTAACGCCCGGTCGCCGAGGCTACCAGCGAACCGTCTGGGCTTGCAGAAAGGTCCCACGACCAGAAGTCATGCGCCTTCACCTTTAGCGCCGTTTTTCGCTCGCGAACATTGTGCCATAGCAACACCCCATCATAACCGCCGGAAACCAGCGTGTTTCCATCTGGCAGGAGTACGGCGCCGCTGGCGTAGCTCTGGTGTTGGCCGAGGGACTCAAATTTGCCCGTTGTCGCGTCCACGATAAACACATCGCCAGAGTGGCAAGCGGCCAACACTGTCTTCCCATCCGGAGTCGCGTCGAGCGCCAGCACCGCTGATGGCAACGCAATGCTTTTCAGTTTTTCCATTTTTGGCGGTTTCGGTTCCGCGTCCACTTTCTCGGCCTGGGTCATGCTAATACCTCACGGATGGGCTCCGCCTTTTCTTCCACACGATAGAAGGTGGGCAATTCTGGCAGGTCATACTCCGCATAAGGATCGATGCCCAGGGCCGTGAAAATCGTGGCGAACAGATTCTTCTCGTTGAAGGGTTTCTCCACCACCTCCATCCCATCCTCGTCCGTCGCGCCTACAACCACGCCGCGCTTGATACCGCAGCCCGCCATCATCAAACTCCACGCATTTGGATAATGGTCCCTTCCGCGAGCGTGATTGATCCACGGTGTGCGCCCAAACTCGCCCATCGCGATGACCAAGGTCCGGTCGAGCAACCCTCGGGTTTCGAGGTCAGTGATCAGATTAAAAATAACGCGGTCCAATTCCGGCACGAGCAATTGGTAAATCTCATTATGGAATACATGGCTGTCCCACGGCATGCCATTGGCTACCATCACAAAAGGCGCGCCATTCTCGACAAGATGCCGAGCCTGCAACGCGTGTTGCGCAAAGGCCCCGGGCCCGTAACGCTCGCGATCCTTTGCCGGGAGTTTCTCCAAGTCGAACAGCGGCGCGCAACTCATCAACCCTTTGACGCGCTCAAAAGCGGCATTCTGCGATGAGGCTGCCGCGCTGTGCCGGTCGTTCTCGAACTTTTTCGTCAGGAATCGGCGCAACGCGTTGCGGGATTGGTGGTCCTCAGCGGAGATGTCGGCGGTACGCTGGACATTCTCGATTTTATATTCCCCGCCGACACGCACCGGCCCATATTGCGCGCCCAGCCACCCAGCCCAATTACCGGCCTTGAACTCCTTGAATTCGTTGCCCTCTGGACAAGGGTCGAGCAGGATAAAATTCGGAATCGGACTATCCAGATGTCCGAGTTGGTGGGCCAGCACCGAGCCGAGCGCGGGCCGTATGAACGGAGGGCGGGGCGGCGCGCCGCGAGTCAGCAGATCAATGGCTTGCAGATGCTCGTTCTGCGAAGTTTTCATCGAACGAACCACCGCCAGCTTGTCGGCGATGCTCGCGCATTTCGGCAGCAACCCGCCGAAATGGATTCCAGGGAGTTTTGTGGGAATGCTCCCAAAAGGTCCGCCGGTGGGGCGGCCAGGTTTCGGGTCCCAGGTTTCGAATTGACTGGGCGCGCCGCAAAGCCAAAGCAGGATGCAATGTTTCTGTTCGCGTTTCGCCTGCTCGGCGAACGCCGGCAGGGAGAACAAGCCGCCCCAACTGATTAACGACAGGGCGCCCGTCCCAACCATTCCCTGAAGAAATTTGCGGCGGTGTAATGTGTGATCGACGCCGCCGCAGGCAGGGTCAGGCAAGTTGGAGAAGGGGTCTCGCATGTTCTCAGTGATTGAGTTGAAACTCGGCGCTGCTCAGCATCGCCCAGAGGAGGTGCTTCACGCCCGCTTCCGGTGAATGACCAGCGAGATAACCTGCGCACTCTTGCAGCTCTTCGGGGTCCGGTTCGCGGCCAAAAACATTCGCGAAAGCTTCCCTTACGCGATCACTTTCCTCGCGCACCGTTAGCAAACGCTCGGATAAATTGCCAGCCCGCGGCGCGAGCACTTGTTCCAGCCACGACGAGTTGGCCAGGAACATTGCTTGATAGAGCGTCGCATTGTATTCGATAGGGAAGAGGTCCGGGAACTGGGCGACAAAGGCCCTGCGCGCTTGCTTTTCGTCCTGCCCCGCAATTTTGCCTTCAGCATCCGGTTGATTTCCGGTGGCCACGAGCAGCGATCGAAACAATTGTTCACCGGAAAGCGGCTTGTCGATGGCCCCGGCGAAAGAGCCGGGAGACGCTGGTTTGCCACAACCTGGAGCCAACTGATATGCCTTCGTGTTGCAAAGCGCGCGGAGGAGCCGCTTCACATCATAGCCGCTGCCCTCAAAATCGTGAGCCAGCCAGTCGAGCAACTCCGGCTGGCTCGGCGGATGTTTCGAGTCCATCAAATCTACGGGATGCACGATGCCGCGGCCAAAGAGCATGGCCCAGATGCGGTTCACCATGGCGCGCGCCAGCAAAGGATTGTCTCGAGTCACAGCCTCGGCGAAAGCTTCACGGCGCGAGAATTTTGGCACGGCGGGCTGTTGCGGTTTCTCTTTTCCCTTCGGCGGCGGAACGATGTAGCGTTCAGCGGAATCGGTTTCCTTCTCGCCCGCTGCTGGCCAGGCCTCGTCCACTTTGCGTCCATTGAAAAACGTGAGGAGTGCGGGCTGCGATTCCTTCTTCAAATTCGCGAAACTAGCAAATCCGCCGACCGCTGATTCCGCGACCCCGGGCCCATTTGTGGTTTCCACATTTTTGCTGCGATTGAAGGCGGCAACCATGCCCCAATAATGCGCTTGCTTGATTTCACGCGCCACCATGTGGTCATGGCACTGGGCGCATTTGACCTGGACGCCGAAAATGACCGGCGCCAGCGCCTCGGCCACGGCCTGAGCGCTGTTCTGGCGCTCGTAAAGATACCAAAGGGCGCCGCGATCCTCGGGCCGAACAGGCCGCGCGACGATTAGCTCACGGATCACTTCGTTCCAGGGTCGATTGCGCCGGAAGGCATCGTCGAGGAAGGCGAACCATCTCTGATTTGCGCGCTTGTCCTCCCACTCCGGTCCGCGCCGGCTCATGAGGACGGGATCAAAGATTTCCCGCATATGCGTTGCATACTCATCGGAAGCAAGCAGGGCGTCGATCAGGCGGGTTCGTTTGTCCTTTGCCCGATCTTTGACAAAGCTGCCTGCTTGCTTTGCGGTTGGGATTCTCCCAATGATATCGAGATAGGCCCGCCGTACGAACGCTCCGTCGTCCGCTCGCCGGGCGGGTTTGATCTTGTCGAGTTTCCAAGCGAGCTCCAGGAAGTGATCCACCGCTGAACTGGCCGGCATGTTTCGGCGCGGCTTCCAGCCAAGGCGCGGTATCGTCACTTTCCCACTTGAGTTCGTGGACGAATGATTGCTCGCAATTCCAGCGGCATTCGCTTCCGGCAAATCCTGAATCCACTTCTTGATCAGACCGGCCTCTTCCTCGCCCAACGGGGCGCGCTTGGCGGGTGGCATGTGAGGGTCCGAATCGCTGCTGAGGAATTTGTAAAGATTACTTTCGTTCGGACGCCCAGGAATCACCGCCGCGCCGCGTTCCCCACCCCGAAGAATCGACTGGAACGAACTTAAGTCCAGACCGCTTTTGGACTTGGCAGGGTTGTGGCACTCGGCGCAATGTTCCTTAAGCAACGGCTCGATGTGGGAGTTCCAAAGCGTATCGGACGTCGGAGCATTTTGCGGGAACGCCAACCGCGCCAGCAGGACGGCAAGAATGAGATAGCACGACCTTCGGGCCCGGTGCCCGAACAGATCAATTAGTGGCATGTGCATTCTTTCCATGAGTAGCAAAGTAGGTGTTGGCGAATCTATTCCCATTCGACTTGCTTCGCAAGTCCGTCGAGCACGATCATCTCATATCAACTTCGGCGGAGAGATCACAGTTAACAACAACGAAGGCGATGGATCCTTTTCGCTCGCACAGAAAGATGGGACACGAGCGGTCGAGTTCATTGTTCGTAAGGCAAATCGGCGGTAAAATCCTACGCTCCACACCCCTCACCCCCCTGCAACTCCGCCAGCACCTCAGGGTCCCTCACATCCACCCATCGGCCGGCAATGGTCATCCCTGCGATGCGAAGCCCCGCCGCTACCATTGCATTCAGCGCATCCGTCAACTCGTACTCGCCCCGCGGCGATTTTTGCAGCTTTGCTGTGAAATCAAAGAGGGCCGTTTCAAAAATGTAGATGCCCGCATTATACCACACGCTCTGCCCTGGCTGAAGGAAGCCCGCTCGGCGTAACTCCTCCAATTGGATAACGGTGGGTTTCTCGACAAGGCGAGTCAGGCAAAATGATTCGTCGAAAAAGTTCAGCCCCCCCTTGGTGACGTCCTGGCCGGGGGTCACGGTCACCAAACCCGAGAATTGCCCTCCATGAAAACGCGCCAACATCTGCTGATAAGTCTCTGGCTTCACCAGGATATCGCCATAGGTCAGGAGAAAGCTATCCGTTCCAACGAATTCCTTCGCCAACTCCGGCGCCTTGCCTGTCCCATCCTGCACAACCTGGCGGCCATAACCGAAGCGGGCATTCCAAGCTTTCCCGTCGCCGAAGAAGCGTTCGATTATTTCGGCCCGGAAACCGGTGACGATGAAGATCTCCCGAATGTCCGCGGCGACGAGTCCCTCAATAATATGCTCAAGGATGGGCTTGCCCTGCACTTTGAGCATGGGTTTGGGTTGCTCATCGGTGAGTTCGCGCATGCGGGTGCCTTTGCCCGCCGCCAAAATGATAGCTTTCACAGGCGCATAGTCTTGCGTTATGAACCGCCGCTAATCCAATTCTTTTGCATCCAATGAAAAACGCCGGGAAAGTCTTCCCGGCGCAGCACTGCAAATTCGACGCCTTCCCTTAGAAGTTAAGCCGCATCCCTGCCCGGGCCAGGGTATAATCTTCGCCTTTGTCCGCGTATGCAAAAACGCGCCGCACGTCTCCAAAAATTCCCGTGTGCCGATTGAAACGAAACTCCAGCCCGGCGCCTCCATGGAAGGTCCATTGCGGCGCGTATTTGAACTCGCGTCCGCCACCCCCAAAACCATAGGGAGCCAGTCCAACCTGGAAAGGATAGCGAAAAATAACACTTGCGTTGACCCGGTAAGGCGCCCTCCACTCCTCGATATAGGTATCAGCGCCCAGGCCCACATAGCGCGTGAAAAAATAATTGAGACCGAGGCCGCCTCCGCCTCTGTGTTCAGGGTTGCCAAAGCGGTCCCGAGTGGCATAGGTTCCGAACAAATCCAAGCTCAATTCATGAGGGGGAAATTTGTCCACACCATTGTCCTGAAGCTGATCAGCTCGGACATTACTCGCCGTTAGGCTCGTTACTGACAACACCGCTACCAACAGAATTTTTAGTCTCATACACGTTTTTATTACTTTTGTTCCTTTGTTTTTTGGCCTTCAGTTACTTGTAGCCGTTAGCCTGCTGACTTCAAGAAGAATAATTTCATTGCCAAGGGCCGCTATGGGGTAAATCCCGAAGCTTCAAAGGTGATAGAACGAAAAAACTCCAGCATCTTAGCAATGGCAAACAACCCAGGCTTGAGGCCAACGCCCCACTGTGGGGGGCGTCTTGTTTGCCCTTACCAAGAGCTGGAGGCTAATCTGATATTAGTTTGCCTGGGGAAGCCGGGGCGCCACCCTCCCCGTGCCACCCTGCGCGGCCAGCTTCTCCCAAACCCACATCGGATTGCGGAGAAGATACTCCGGACGGGCGCAAGAGCGCGACCGGGGTTGCTACCCCGTTTAGAGATTCCAACCACCCCATAACCGCACCTCACGCCGCCATTTGAATGGACTCGCGCTTTTGGATCATTTTCTTCAACTTGCTCAGAGCCATGTTTTGAATCTGACGAATTCGTTCGCGAGTGACTCCAAATTCTTGCCCGATTTCTTCGAGCGTTTTCTCATCGTCCCCAGCCAGTCCGAAACGGTAACGCAAAATTGTTTGTTCGCGGTGGGGCAGGATTGCCAATAGCTCTCGCAGCAATTCCGTATTGGCCTTTCCTTCCAACTCGAGATATGGATTCTCGGCGCTCTCGTCTTGCACCAAATCTCCGTAACGATTCGACCCTTCGTCATTGCCAATGGGGGCATCCAGGGAGGCAGGACGGATCGCGGCCGCCCGCAACTCCGCCACTCGCCGTGAGGTTGTGTCCAGTTCTTCGGCCAATTCTTCATCGGTTGCTTCTCGTCCCAACACTTCCTGTAACTTCATCGAGGCTCGCCGCAAATGGAGGATTTTGTCTCCCACATGGACGGGCAGCCGAATGGTTTTGGACTGATTGGCGAGGGCGCGACGGATAGACTGTTTAATCCACCAGGCGGCATAGGTCGAAAGCTTGGCCCCTTTGGCAGGGTCGAACCGTTCCACCGCTTTCATCAAGCCGATGTTCCCCTCGTTGATCAAGTCAAGCAATGGCAGGCCGTACTCCTCGTAATCCCAGGCGATCTTGACGACAAGGCGGAGGTTGGCTTTGATCATGTGCTCGCGGGCTTCTCCATCACCCTTCGCGATGCGCTTGGCCAGCACAATCTCCTCTTGAGGGGTCAGAAGTTTAGTCTGTCCTATCTCCCGCAGGTAAAGGGTATAAGCACTCTCTTGCGTTCTGGACTGGCGTTCCCTGGATTCAGGAATTTCCAACGTTGTCTCCGATTCATCGGGAGCAGTAATGGTTTCCGTCCATTGCCTCCTCGCGGGCCTGTAGGCCGGTCCATTCCTCACCTCTGGGAGTCCTTTTTTTCTCCCAGCGACGTTCAAAATTCTTTGTCTTCTTTGTTTTTTCATCTTTGCTTGCCTCTTTTCCCCGGGCCCCGATAAAGAAACCCCATCTTTTCGAGAGAAATGCAATTCCCCGAGGGTTCTCCTGGAGAAGGGTTTTGTTTGTGATTTTTACGCTGGCTCCAAAAGCTCCCTCCAATATAGGCCCAAAGAGCATAATTTCAAGTATTCCTATGATTCTCTGGAAGCCTGGGTCAAATTGGGGTTGCGCCCCGACGTCGTTTGGGAAATTATGGTTTATGCGCATCCTCGCTCTGGATCATGGCACCAAACGTATCGGTGTAGCGGTCAGCGACGAGATGAAGTTGATCGCCACACCCCTCGAGTTCATTCCCGCTCAACCCTTTGCCAGCTTTTTGGCGCGTCTCAAGGAGCTGATTGCCCAGAAGGAAGTCGAACTCATGCTGGTCGGGATGCCACGGAACATGGACGGAAGTTATGGTCCCGCTGCAATCAAAGTGCAGGAATTCGTCGCCACTTTGAAGGAGGCGACCGTCGTTCCAATCAAAACTTGGGATGAGCGGCTTACGTCCGCCCAAGCGAACCGCTTTCTAATTGACGCTGACCTGCGGCGCTCGAAAAGAAGGGAAAAAGTTGACCAAACAGCCGCCGCCATCCTTTTACAAAGCTTTCTGGATAGCCTTGCTTTGCAGAAGCCCACATGAAAAGGCCTTTTTCGCCCGGCCGGCGCGCTCATTACCCGGGCAAGCCCAATGGTTGCATGTTTCATCAAGCCCGTCGCAAATTGGCTGGGCTTACAATCGACCCACCAGAGCAAGTGGTGGTGCGATGGAACACCTATAACGGCCGCCGAGTTTCCTTGGAAGCAATCTCACTGCGGAGGGGGGACACCCCGGGTCGCATTCCAAACACTTCGCGAGGTTTCTCGCCAAGGAGAGATACTTTGTCAATGACCGTGGATCGCCAGCCTCAGGGCGTTTTCCTCAGTGGACGGCATCCCCTCCTTCCCTGATAATGGTCACAGGTGGATTATGCTGCGACAAAGTGTGCACGAGTTGGAATTGAGGACGCGGGGACGTGGTTTTTACGAGTTCACGGACAAGGTGCAGGCGCTCGCGCTCCAAACGGGTTTTGGGACGGGATTGGCGACGCTCCACCTCCAGCACACTTCGGCTTCGCTCTTGATTCAGGAAAATGCGGACCCAGAGGTGCGACGGGATTTGGAACGATTCTTCTCCCGTCTAACGCCTGACGGCGATCCGTTGTTTCGACATACATCCGAAGGTGATGACGATATGCCGGCCCATGTCCGCACGGCTTTGACGACGGTAAATCTCAGCATCCCAATGCAAACAGGCCGGTTGGTCCTCGGCACTTGGCAAGGCATCTACCTGTGGGAGCACCGGCTTCAGCCGCATAACCGTCGTGTGGTAGCCCATTTTATTGGGGAATAAACTGGCCAAGGACCAATCTGGCTGACAGTTTGTGTTTCTGGTTATGAAATATCTTTTCTACCGAACCGACAGAGTTGCATTCAGGCTAGCTCTGCCTTCTCTCTTATCGTCCGGGAAGGAACGAGAACAACCTGCCCTGGCCCCGAAAGGGCGGCATCAAACGATCATGGTCATTCTCCTGGCCTGCTCGTGCTTGGGGGCCGCCAATGGGACGCGCGCCAGCGCAACGGAAACCAACAACACCAATTTCGGCTTCCTGGGGCCGGAAACCTATCCGATTGACAATTTTATCGGGCAGCTTAAGTCCGCCGATATGGACGGTGACGGATTGAACGATCTGATTGTGGTGAACAATTCACGCTCAAAAATCAACATTCTCTACAATCAAACGGGCAAGACCAATCGCGTGCCCGCGCCGCGCCGCGCGGTGAAGCGAGAATTGAACGATCTGCCGCCTGATGCTCGTTTCCGGATTGAATCTATTGCCTCCGAGAAGCGCATCGCCGCCCTGGTGGTCGCCGATCTTAATGGGGACGGCCGCCCGGACATCGCCTATTATGGCGGCGATCCGAAGGAGCTGGTCGTGCAATATAATCAGGGAACCAATGGTTGGAGCTCTCCAAAGCGCTGGCCGATTGAAGACGGCCAGCTAACACCTAATGCGCTTGCCTCGGGCGATCTCAACGGGGATGGCCGCACCGATCTGATTTTGTTGGGGGAAAACAATCTTTACTTGCTCGTGCAAGCAGCGGATCATTCCCTGGCCGAGCCGGAAAAAATCCCTTACTCCGGCAGCGTCAAATCCGTCCAGGTGTTAGACATTAACGGCGACGGACATGAGGACCTGCTGCTGGTGAATTGGGACAGCCCAAACCCGTTTCGTTTCCGGCTGCAAAATGCCACCGGCCAGCTTGGACCGGAGAATCATTTCTCTATGCCCCCGATTCGCTCCTATTGGGCGGATGATCTGGATGGAAATCACAGGACCGAGATTATCACCATAGCGCAGAATTCTGGCCGCGCTCAAATCTCGCATTTTGTGCGCAAGCCGGCAGAAGCTTTATCGGGCGGATTTCGGCAGGGCCAATTTCAGGTGTTGCCGTTGAACAAGACGAGCAAGGCCAAGCGGGGCATGATTTGGGCGGATGTGAATGGAGATCAATTGCCCGATCTATTAGTGGCGGAGCCGGATAGCGGCCAACTTACCATTTATCTCCAGCAGCCCGACGGTTCCCTCTCGCAGGCGAAGACATTTCCCACGCTCACGGGAGTCAGCGAGGTGGCAGTGGCGGTGGGCGATAAATCCTCTCCCGCGGAGATTTACCTGATGAGCCCGGATGAGCGGCAGGTAGGAGTAACGCATTTTGACAAACAGGGTCGCGTCGCCTTCCCCACCATTATTCCCATGGAGGGCAAACCGCTGGCCATGGCCCTGGCGCCTACACGAGCAAAAGAAAAACCAGTCCTGGCAGTCGTTTTGGACCAGGACAACAAACGGGTGCTCTATACACGCGGGGCTGACGGGCTGTCAAAAGCACAGAAGCTAAACGACAGCTTCAAATCAAACCCCGCCAAAATGGCATTTCATGACGTGAACCAGGACGGGCTGGCGGATTTGGTGATCTTGATCCCGTATGAAAAAATTAAGGTCCTGCTACAAGTGCCGGGGAAGGATTTTGAGGAGCAGGACGTAGCGCCGCCCGGCGGGAGCGTGGAACAACCATGGATGAGCATGGTCGATGTGGATGGCGACGGAAAACCCGAGTTGCTTCTGGCGCAAAAAAATTTCCTGCGCGCGGTAGTGCTGAAAGCCGATTCAGATATCAAGAACGATGCGACCAATAAGAGTTGGTCCTTCGTCGTGAAAGATCAAATCAATGGCGCAGCGGGCAATTCGCGAATCGTGGGAGCAGCTTCGTTGCGCAACGGCACCAATCCAGTGGCCTCCCTCTTTCTGCTCGATGCCGAGCGCAAAGCCATGACATTGTGCGAACGGGACTCCAACGGGGTCTGGCAGGTTGTTCGCAATGTACTGCTCCCTTTCACCGAATTCAATGAACTGCAACCCGTCGCGCTGGGCAGCAAAAACCTGAACAGCCTCGCTTTCATGGGTGTGAATGGGGCGGCGTGGATGGCGTTAGGCGGTCAGACTTGGGAGATCGCCGAGCTGGATGGTTATGAGACACCGATCAAGGATGGCCAGCTTCACGATATTATCAGCGGCGACTTGAATCAGGATGGGCGCAAGGACTTGGTGTTCCTCGAAACGGCCAAGAACTATCTGGATCTGGTGATCTTTGATAAAAACAGCAAACTGGTCCCGGCCACACGCTGGCAAGTCTTTGAGGAGCGGACCTTCCGCAGCCGCCGTGGCGAGCAACCCGAACCGCGGGAGGCCATGATTGTGGACGTCACCGGCGATGGAAAAAATGATTTGGTCGTGGTTGTGCATGACCGGATCTTGGTTTATCCGCAAGAATGACCGCTGGCGCCCACAGGAGGCGGACGAAGATGAGCAGAGCCTTTCCGCATTGCTGCGCCGGCGCCAGGCGCGGCCATTCGGTCCCCTGGCGTGGCCCTGAAATTCCAGGGTGGACGAGATAAAACTGGGGCTACAACTATAGCCCGCTGAGCTTTTTAAACTCTTTAAACCGATGCAACTCGAAAGTTTGAAAATGTTCTGTGATTTGGCGGAAACACAAAGTTTCTCCAAGGCTGCTCAAATGAGCAGAGTTAGCCAATCCGCCATTAGCCAACAGATCAGTTCTCTGGAGCGGCAATTCAAGGGCTTGCTGGTGGAACGCAGCAGAAAGAAGTTCCGCCTGACCCACGAAGGCCAGGTGCTATACGATTACAGCAAGCAAATTCTTTCCACTTACGAGGCCCTCCAGAGCAAGTTCCAGGAAATTAAGAACCTGATCTCGGGCCATCTGCGGGTGGCCACTATTTACAGCATCGGCCTGCACGACCTCCCCCCTTATCTGAAAAGATTTCTTAAGGCCCATCCGACGGTCAACGTGCACGTCGAATATCGCCATGCCAATCAGGTCTATGCGGATGTGCAAAGCAACGTGGTGGACCTGGGCCTGGTGGCCTATCCAAACCGCGAAGCCCACCTCGAGGTCGTCCCTCTGCGCAAGGAACCGCTGGTGCTCATTTGCCATCCCAATCATCCGTTCGTCAAAACCCGCAACGTGAAACTAGAAGAACTGCAGGGCCAGAACTTCATCCATTTCGAAACGGACATGCCCACTCGCCGCGCCATCGACCGAATCTTAAGTGATGCCAAGGTGAGCGTGCAGCCGATCATGGAATTTGATAATATTGAGACGGTCAAACGCGCCGTGGAGATTAATCTCGGAGTGGCCATCGTGCCTCAGCCGACGATCACTCAGGAAGTCAGCAAAAAAATCCTGGCCGAAGTGAAGCTTGAAGCCAAAGATTTATTCCGCCCGCTGGCAGCGATCTACAAAAAAAACAAATTCCTTTCCCCCGCCATGAAACAGTTTTTGAACGTGCTCAAGGAAGAAAAGTGACAAGTATCCCCCCGCTCATCCCCCCGTTGACTCACGGGAAAAAGACACCGGAGGGGTTTGAGTAAGCAGGGCTTTTTGGACTCATGTTCCGGTTGGTTAACGTGATATGTTTTTTGGAGTAACGATAGCAAGTTAAAACGAGCAGGGGGGCGAGCTTCGA
>JBBRPK010000036.1:0-40757 GCA_038228235.1 Verrucomicrobiota bacterium | reverse complement strand
TGGACAACAACTTTTCTTTTAGCTCTTGGCTCATGTTCATTTCCACCGATTGCCGGTGTCTTTTTCCCATGAGTCAACGACCCCTTTTGCCTCCCCTCAAATTCCCTCCCCCGGTGTCTTTTAATTTGAGTCAACGCGCCCGCTTCCTCCGTTTTGAAAACTCTTTGACGGCTTGCGGCTGTTCCCGTAGGTTGCCTTCACTGATTGGGCATAGGACACCATGATAGGACTGATCATAAAAAAAATCATCGGCTCGAAGAACGACCGCGAAGTCAAACGGCTTCGCCCGCTCGTGGTCAAAATCAACGAGTTCGAGGCGTCCCTCCAAGCGTTGCCCGATGAGGCGTTACGTCAGAAAACCGCCGACTGGAAGGCCCGGCTCAGCGTCATCCAGGACAACGCGGAACTGGCGGCGGCGGTTGATGAGATTTTGCCCGAAGCTTTCGCGGTGGTGAAAAATGCATGCCGCCGGCTGATGGGCACAGAGATCGTGGTGCGCGGCCATGCGACGAAATGGGACATGATTCCTTTTGATGTTCAGCTCGTCGGCGGTTGGGCTTTGCACAAGGGGCGCATCGCCGAAATGGCGACCGGCGAAGGCAAAACGCTCGTGGCCACGATGCCCGTTTATCTGAATGCCCTGACGACGCGCGGAGTGCATGTGGTGACAGTAAACGATTACCTGGCGGCGCGGGATGGTGAATGGATGGGAGCGGTCTATCGGTTTCTAGGGCTGAGTGTCGGCTGCATCCTGCACGACCAAACGCCCGAGGTGCGGCGGGAGCAATACAATTGCGACATCACTTACGGCACCAACGCCGAGTTCGGCTTCGATTACCTTCGCGACAACGGCATGGCCAGCCGCCTGGAGGAGCAAGTTCAGCGCGGCCACTACTTTGCAATCGTCGATGAAGTGGATTCAATCCTGATCGACGAGGCCCGCACGCCGCTGATCATCAGCGGCCCTTCCGTGGTGGCCAGCGATAGCAACGAATACGACAAATACAAACCCATCGTGGAATCGTTGGTCGGCAGCCAGGAAAAGCTTTGCAACCGGTTCCTCTCCGAAGGTGAGGAACTAATGAAAAAGCTCCATCCGGAAGATGGAAGCAATCCCCCCAGCCTGGATATGCTGGAACGGGAAATCGGTTTGCTGCTCTACCGGGTGAAGTTAGGCAATCCGCGCTCTGAGGGTCTGCTCCGGCTGCTGGAAAATCCGGAAAACCTTCGCCTCATGAACAGGGCAGAGCTGGAATTACACGCGGATCAATCGAAGAAGGACCTCTACGCCCAAAAAGAGGAGTTGTTCTTCGCGATGGATGAGAAGAGCCACGACGCCGATCTCACGGAGAAAGGCCGCAATTTGCTCAGCCCGCAGGATCCAGATGCGTTCATGCTGCCGGATTTGCTAACAGCCTTTCACGAGATCGACTCGGGCCCGGAGACGATTCAGAAGCGTTTGGAGATGAAAACCAAACTCCAAACCGAGTTTGAGGCCAAAGCCCAGCAGATCCATTGCATCTCCCAACTTCTCAAAGCTTACTGCCTCTACTTGAAAGACGTGCAGTATGTGATCCAGGATAATAAGGTCATCATTGTGGACGAAAACACTGGCCGGCTCATGACCGGACGCCGGTGGAGCGATGGGTTGCACCAGGCCGTCGAGGCCAAGGAAGGGGTCGAGGTGGAGCGGGAAACGCAGACTTATGCCACCATCACCATCCAAAATTATTTCCGGCTTTACCTGAAACTCGCCGGCATGACTGGCACTGCCGAAACCGAAGCCAACGAATTTTACGACATTTACAAATTAGGGGTGCTGGTCATCCCCACTAACAAGCCGGTGGCGCGGAAGGATGCCCACGATACGGTGTATAAAACCCGGCGCGAGAAGTTCGGCGCGGTGCTGAAGGAGATCCAGACTATCCACTCCAAGGGACGACCCATCCTTGTCGGCACTATTTCGGTGGAAACCAGTGAGCAACTCTCCAGGATGCTCAAGAAGGCTGGCATCATCCATTCGGTGCTGAACGCCAAGTTTCACGAGCAGGAAGCGGAGATTGTGGCTCGCGCCGGCCAGAATGGCTCCGTTACTATTGCTACAAACATGGCGGGGCGCGGCACCGACATCAAGCTTGGTTCGGGTGTGCCTGGGCTGGGCGGCCTGCACGTCATCGGCACGGAACGTCATGAAGCCAGGCGCATCGATCGCCAATTGCGTGGCCGTTGCGCCCGACAAGGCGATCCGGGTTCCTCCCATTTTTTCATCTCCCTGGAAGACGACTTGATGCGCCTTTTCGGTTCTGATCGGATAGTCAAATACATGGAAAAAATGGGTTTGGAAGAAGGCCAGGAACTCGAGCATCCGCTTCTCAACCGTTCCATCGAGCAAGCCCAGAAGCGCGTCGAGCAGCATAATTTCCAAATCAGGAAACGCACCCTTGAATACGATGACGTAATGAACAAGCAGCGCGAGGTCATCTATGGCTTCCGCAACGAGATCATCCGCGCTGAGGATGTGCGCGATCGCCTGATGGATGTGATGGAGGAAGTAGTCATCCAAAAAGTGGATCAATTCTCTTCCGGCGAGGATGTGAGCGAGTGGAATGTACGGGCCTTATCCGATTGGGTAAACCTGAACTTTCCTCTCGGCATCCCAGAAGATGAAATCGTCAAAGCCGCGCATGCCGGCCATGAAACGCCGCTCAAAGGATCCATCTTTGACGGCCTCACCCCCGCCCAGTTTGCCGTCTGCAATTTCATCTCCGAAGGGGTGCGCAAGGCTTACGAGCTGAAGGTGAGCTTTGAAAATCCGGAGGCGCTCAAGTCCATTGAACGCTACACCATTCTAAGCGCCATCGATAAGCTCTGGCAGGAGCATCTCTACCACATGGACAGCTTGCGCAACAGCATCGGCCTGCGGGCTTATGGCCAGCGTGATCCGCTCATCGAATATAAGGCGGAAGCGTTCAAGATGTTTGAAGATTTGATGATCCACATCAAGACTGAGATTTGCCACAATATTTTCCGCAGCGCCTCCAGCCTGCTGGCTTTCGACCAATTCATCCGCAACATGCCCAAACGCACGGAGCATCAAACCACCACCACGCTGGGCGGTGGGACGTCCACAGCGAGCTCCGGTGGCGGCGCCAATCCCAGTGACATAGTCAACGAAGCCGCCGCGGCCATGGAAAAGGCCAAACCGGTTCGCACCGGCCCCAAGGTAGGCCGCAACGACCCCTGCCCGTGCAAAAGTGGCAAGAAATACAAGCAGTGCTGCGGCAAGAATGGGTAATCGCGAAAGCAGCTCTCATTATCGCAGCTTGGTTTGCGCGACATCGGAGGGACGAGTTCCACAAGTCCTTATTTACAAAGATCAGGGACTCGTGGAACTCGTCCTTCCGATTTCACATCATTGGGTTGTTCACCCATCGAGGAAAATTAAACCTTAACTAATGTTTTCGCCATGATTTGCGGCCGTCTCCAACCACCTCGCGGGTTGTCTGTCTTATTGATGTTAGCGCTGAGCCTCCCTCGCGTGGCGGTGGCAGTATTATTTTATTCAACGGCCGACCCCGCTTACAATACGAATGCGCCCACGGGGGTCCTGACCAATAGCGGCTGGCAGTTTCAAGGCAGGTGGGGCCTCTTCCTCGGCACTGTCATTGCCCCAAAGTATTTTATCACCGCCGCCCATGTCGGGGGAATAGCCGGCGACTTTTTTCACTTTCGTGGGGTTGATTATAGCGCCATCGCACTGTTCGATGATCCTAACAGCGACCTTCGCCTGTGGCGGATTTGCGGCACGTTTCCCGGCTATGCCGATCTGTATTCCTCCAGCAATGAGACTGGCCAGGCCGTGGTGGTCTTTGGCCGGGGCACACAACGCGGTGAGGAAGTGGTGGTCCCCGGCGCCGTTTCCACGAGCCTAAAAGGCTGGCAATGGGGTCCACAAGATGGCATCCAACGTTGGGGCACGAATCTTGTTAGCTCGATTAGCAGCGCCAGTTCTGCCGGAGACTTGCTCAAGTGCAACTTCGATGCCAGCGGCGGCCCAAACGAAGCCCACCTTTCGGTTGGAGATTCGGGCGGCGGCGTTTTCATCAAAGAAGGGGCGGTTTGGAAGTTGGCCGGCATCAATTACGCTGTGGACAGCCCTTACAATACTAACGCCAGCGGCGCCGGGTTTAACGCCGCCATCTTCGACGAGGGGGGGCTTTACAAACAACTCGCGGGCAATTGGGTGCTGACCCCTGATTTGCCGCAGGATTTGCCGGGCGGATTTTATGCCACTCGCGTTTCCGCCCATCTCACTTGGATTAACAGTGTGGTGCAAGCGATGCAGGCTTCCGATCCGCCGCCCAGTTTGTTCTCGTCCACGATTATCGGGGGGCCATACCACAAAAATACCGATGCAGTCGCGGACCCAAACACGAAAACCGTGACCTTGCCCATTCCGCCGAGCACTCGTTTCTATCGGCTCCTGGGCTGCGACCCAACCCGCATCAGCAGTATCAACACCAACGGGACAATGTTGATTATCGCTTACCAATGAGGCGCCTGCGTCCCTGATCTTTCACGTTCGCTTTTATCGAATCCACCCCTCTGTTTTGGCGCGCAGCCTTTACTATTTGTAAAAGACAGTTGATCTGCGCGTCTTTGCTGGGGCCGATGCTCACCAATTCTCATTATGGCAATGTAAGACGCCATGGTCGGAAGGACGAGTTCCACGAGTCTCCATTCTCTTAAGAGATCAGGGACTCGTGGAACGTCCTTCCGAAAAGTGTGCCGATCCCCTGCCATAATGAGAATTGTTGGCCGATGCTTGCGCTCGATGGACTGATCCCTATAAATTATCGATTATGCCACTTTATCGCGAGCAGCATCTCCAGGAAATTTCCAAGAAGTTTCAAATTTATGGCCAAATTCTCCACGCCGAAGCTTGCAAAATCGGGCATATTAACGAGACCTACACCGCCACCTACGATCAAGGAGGCATCCTGGTGCGCTACATCCATCAGAAGATCAATCAGACTGTCTTCAAGGATCCCGCGGCCGTGATGGACAATCTGGTGCGCGTCACCACGCACATCTGGAGGAAGTTGGTCGCGCAAAGCGAGCGGGACGTCACGCGCCAGGTGCTGACGGTGGTGCCCACCAGGGATGGGCAGCCATTTTATCGCGATGGAGGAAACGAGTGTTGGCGCACCTTCGTGTTCGTGGAAAAGGTTCAGTCATTTGAATCCGTTCAATCCGTAGGCCAGGCGTATGAGGCCGGCAAGGCCTTCGGCACTTTCCAAAGCCTGCTCTCTGATTTGGAGGGCAAACGCCTGCATGAAACCATCCCCAATTTCCATAATGCCCGGCTGCGGTTCAACGCGTTGCAAAAGGCCATCGAGGAGGATCGTTGCAATCGGGTCCACTCCGCCCGGAAAGAAATCGCCTTCGCCCTCCAGCAGGAACCTTGGATTGGAGTGCTTTTGGATGCGCATGGGCGGGGTGAAATCCCCGAACGCATCACCCATAACGATACCAAGTTCAATAATGTGATGCTCGACTGGGAGACTGGCCACGCCATGTGCGTGGTGGATCTGGACACCGTCATGCCCGGCCTGGTGCTTTATGATTTTGGCGACATGGTCCGAACCACCACCAGCCCTACATTGGAGGACGAGAAAGACTTGTCCAAAGTGGCGATGCAAATGCCGATGTTTGAGGCCCTGGCGCGGGGCTATCTTACTGCCGCGGACGGCTTCCTCACTCGAACGGAAAAAGCGCATTTGGCGCTCGCTGGAAAACTGATCGCGTTCACGATCGGCATTCGTTTTCTCACCGACTACCTGCTGGGAGACACCTATTTCCGCGTCCATCGTTCCGGCCATAACCTTGACCGATGCCTTACCCAATTCAAATTAGTAGAATCCATCGCTTGCCAGGAAGAAGCGATGCAGAAATTTGTGGACAGTTTCTGAGACTGGGTTCCAGCGGTGGTGCTGCATGATTCGACCGGCGGATGAGCCTTCCCCCTTTTTCCGGCCGCGCGCTGGCCCTCCCGCTCTAGCCATTCCTTCCCGGAGAAACTGAACCAAAATGGCCTATTTCTGGTTGCGGAAATACGCTGTGGCTGGCACAAGATTGATGCATGGCACTCACTCTTGAGGCAAGGACCGCGCCCACGAGCGTGACCGGCGGCTCCAGATTGGAATCGGTCGATTTGCTCCGCGGTCTGGTGATGGTCCTGATGGCGCTGGACCATGTGCGCGATTTTTTCACGAATGCCACCTACGATCCATTGGACCTGGAGAAGACCCACCCTGCCCTTTTTCTCACTCGCTACATCACACATTTCTGCGCGCCCGTCTTCATGTTTTTAGCGGGCACCGGCGCGTTCCTGTCCACCACCCGGGGCAAAACAAAACGGGAGCTGGCTTGGTTCCTGTTGACGCGCGGTCTGTGGCTCGCGTTGCTGGAAGTAACTTACGTGCGCTGCCTGGGTTGGGAATTCAATTTTGATTTCCATCGGGTCGGGGCGGCGGTCTTGTGGGCCATCGGATGGTCGATGGTCGTGTTGTCAGGCTTGGTTTTCCTGCCGGTCTGGGCAGTAACGGCTTTCGGCGTGGGCATGATTGCCTTGCACAATGCATCCGACGGTATCCAGCCCGAAAGCTGGGGTGCATTCGGGTGGCTCTGGATAATCCTGCATAAAGGCGGCCCTTTCAGCCCCGCCCCCGGCTTCACGTTCATCGCGGCTTATCCACTCATCCCCTGGATTGGGGTGATGGCGGCCGGATATGGCCTTGGCCCCGTTTTGCTGAAGGAGCCGGAGTCGCGTCGCAAATGGATGCTCGGACTGGGCATTACGCTGACACTCCTTTTTGTGATCATTCGCGGGACGAACGTGTATGGAAATCCGCGTCCCTGGGGACCGCAAAACAATGACCTGTTCACCGTCTTTTCGTTCATCGATTGCCATAAATATCCTCCGTCGCTCCTCTACGTGCTGATGACGCTTGGCCCTGCGCTAATTTTGCTCTCGTTCCTGGACCGCGGCACGCCTCGAATGCTGCGGCCGTTCCTCGTGTTCGGACGCGTGCCGTTATTTTATTATTTGCTGCACCTGCCGTTGATTCATGGCTTGGCCGTGGCGGCCGCTTGGATTCGGTACGGCCGGGCGGAGTGGCTGTTCAACAATCCCTTCGTCAATCAAGCCATACTCATCCCTGCCGACAATGGTTTTGGGCTGCCCGTGGTTTACTTGATTTGGATTGGTCTCGTGCTGGCGCTTTATCCCGCCTGCCGATGGTTTGCTGAATTAAAGCGCCGCCGACACGATGCCTGGCTCAGTTACTTGTGAAGACTAGTCAAGCCGCTTGAAATTCACTCCTCCAAAACTTTCCATTCAAGAATGCCGGCGGAAAAATCGGGCTGTAGCTGTGTTTCGATCCGCAGACCGCTGGCTTCAACCGGCTGGAAACCCACGCGGTTGAATGCATCCCGCCGGGTGCCGAATTGGCCCGCGTTTGCCACTGGCCTCCACTCTTCGCCGACACGATAGAAAAGTTTCCAGGCTTGCGGCACGCGACAGGCGCCGATGCCCGTATCATCAAACCAATAAATTTCCACCGCGGAAACCTTGCGGGGTTTTACGAATTCGTACTGGATCCACTCGGTCGTGCCCCGATGGTCCCACCAGGTGAACCGCGGGATGCTGCCGTCGTTCGAGCTTTTTGGCGCTTGGCCGTCAATAACGGCATCAACTGAATCGTTCTGGAAACAATGCGAGGCGGAGATGGGCGAAACCGAAAGCACTGTCCATGGCCGGGCTGCGTTGCCGCCGCCGATCACCGGAAAGGAAGAGATGCGCAGACGCGCGGCGCCCATGGGGATGAGAGTGACGGTCTCGACCGGTTCGTCACTCTGGACGGGGCTGTCCTGCAGCTTGCCGACAAGGCCAAGCCGGTCCATGGTCCATCCAGGGATTTTTCGGGCCTTGACGCGCAGTTCGAGAGGCGCAGTTTCGGGCGTAAATGGATTTGCTGCCAGAGGTCCAGGTTTTTTGATCAACTCAAAAGCGCGCGCTGCATTGGCCTCTTTGAACTCCAAGCCATAGTTCCATGCTGTCGTGGGGAAGACCTCCCATTCAGGCCACGCTTCCTTGCCATACCGAGTCCATTTCTCACCGACTTTCAAGGAGAAGCTGAGCGGGCCATAATTTACGGAGACAGCATTGTGATTTTTCTCCCATTTGTGAACCCCCACTTGCATCGGAAGCCGCAGCGCAAGGGTATCACCCTCTTTCCATTCGCGTTGGATGACCGCGTATGAAAGCGGACCCGATTTGAGCGAATAGTTTTTTCCGTTGAGCTTCACTGAAGGTTTCTCACACCAACGGGGAATGCGCAGACGCAAAGGAAACGAAATTGGCTGGGCGGTGGATATTTTGAAAACGATGGTGTCACTGAACGGATAGCCGGTTTCCTCCTCAAGTTTAACCATGGAACCGCCACCAACTTTCGCGCTCACTTCACTGGGCGCATAAAGCGATGCGCAGAGGCCGTGATCGGGTGTGGCCAGCCAGAGTTCCTCCGCGTAATAGGGCCAGCCATGCGAAACATTGTGCTGGCAGCAGCGATAGACAGCATACGGGCTGTAGCTGAACATGGTTCCGCCATTTTCGACTCCTGGAGCATGATTATTCTTGTCGAGCTGCACCTGGTTGGCGCAGGTCAGGTAGTGCAACCCTCTCCAATCCGGGGTGAGCGAGGCGGGCAGCGAGTTAAACGCCAGCTCTTCGCAGCGGTCCGACCAAACCGGATTGCCAGAGATTTTGGTAAGCATCTCAAAGCTGTGCATGAATTCGACGATGCCGCAGGTCTCGAATCCCTGGCGCGGGTCAGTAAAACCCGGCCGGCAATTTTCGTCGCCGCCAAACCCGCCCCCGGGAAATTGCCCATAGAGATCCATCACCTTTTCATAATTCCTTTCCGCGGCGCGCAGAAATTTCTCATCCTTCACCTGCGTGTAAAAGACGCCCGGCTCGCGGAACCCCTGAGCGATGTTAACGTTGTGCCAGTTGATGACATCGCTGGACCAGTTGGCCATGTGGTCATGGATTTTTCTGGCGAGATCCAGCAGCCAGGGTTCACCGGTGAGATTGTAAAGCCAGTACGCCGTTTCGATGTTGTCGCCGAACCGAATTTTTGGCCAGTAACCGTTCCCGAAATTCTCACCCGGCTGGGTGTTAAGCCACTTGTGATAGCGCAGCAAGAAAGGGATCACACGCTTATCTGCCGAGTATTCGTGGAAAGATTGGAGGACGTTGAGCATTACCATGTGGGGCCAGAGGTCGGGCTTTCCATTCAAGGAGGTCTTGAGTGAGCGCGGCCCGAACCAGCCATCCGCCTCCTGGCTGCTGAGAACGGCTTCGATCCACCGCCGCGCTTCCCGGATAATGCGCTCGTCCTTGAGCACGTAGCCGAGGTCGCCAAAGCCTTTTAGCCAGTAGGGCAACTCTTCCCAGCCACTGTGGCCCTGGCCGTCTGCGGCCGCCCAGGCATTACTCTCGAACTGGCACCATTTTGAAATCTCCGGCAACCGGCCCGTCATGCCGTCCGCTTCGAGCTCAAGTTGATGACGCAACCAACCTCTGGGAATGATGCTGCCGATGGGCAGTTTCATGAAGGGACTGGGCAGAAGCGGCGCGCGATTGCCGGTGTAGAGCGGTTTCTCGTCCGAGCCACCTTCTGAAACCCGCATGGTGGTTATGGAAGTCTTCTCCGCCCCGACACAAGCCAGAGCGCCAACCAATAAAGCCATCAGAGGAATTTTCATTTCTCGTCCCCTTCAATGACATCGGCCAGGCCGACATCGATATACTGTCCGCCCTGGGTTTGGTGACAATGCACGGCCAGGGTGTTATTCCCTGGTTGCAACGCCTTTGTGATGCGGGCATCCAGCGGTGTCGAGTCATAGGAACTAATGTGGCCCGGAAAACTTGCGACCAGGTTGCCGTTGACGTAAATCTCGGCATCCTCATCATGGTGAATGAGCAGTTGCAAGCTGTGCGGCGCAAATCCGGCTGGGATTTCAAAGGAACGGCGAATCCAGATGTCATCTGATTTCCATTTCGTGCGAACCACGGCCCCGGGGGTTGCCGGTTCGCCAAAACCTCCTGGACCGATTTGCCAGGTGGAATCGTTGAAATCAAGCGCGGCCCAATTAGCCGGGGGTTTTTCGATCGTGTAATGCCATTCGATTCCTCGCTCCTGCGATGTTGGGCTGAGGACGTTGACCACCGGCGGCGGGGGCGGGGGTAGATAAACTTTGCGGTTGGCCGCGCCAATGACAGCGGGATCCATTTTGACCATGGCTCGATCATAAGTCATGAGGCCATTGACTTCGACTTCCACGTCGGTGGTTTGGGTATAAATAGCCGCTGCTAATCCGGGTCCCCCGATCATCGGGCGCAGTTTTTTGATGAGTTCCAGATAAGCGGCGGTAAGCTCCTCCACGGTTTTGAAACTGCGATAGCCCCAGTTTTTTTCCGCCTGCCAGGTGTGGCCGCTAACTGGCAGACCAAGTCCGCCGAATTCGCCAAGAACTCCTGCGCGGTTCGTCTCGATGTTAGGCGCGGCGGGTCCCGGGTAGGTATGGATATCGTGAACATCGCCCACCTCGCGATCCGTCCAACCGCTGGCGCCGTCCACCAGACGCGAGGGATCGTAAGCCTGGAGGCGGCGGGTGATCCTTTCGGTATCGAATTGACCCCAGCCTTCGTTGAAAGGAACCCACATCACGATGCACGGATGGTTGCCCCGGCCATCCACTAAACGCTTTAGCTCCCGGTCGAACTGCTTGGCCGATTCCTCAGTGCGAGTGATGTCGGGATCTTTGCCGCTGATGTAACGATCTCCACTCGGCATGTCCTGCCAGACGAGCAAACCAAGCTTGTCGCACCAATAGTACCAGCGGTCCGGCTCGACCTTGACGTGCTTGCGCGCCATATTGAAACCGAGCTGCTTGGTCGTCTCGATGTCGTACCGCAACGCCTCATCGGTGGGGGCGGTGTAAATGCCATCTGGCCAGAATCCTTGATCGAGTGGGCCGAACTGAAAAAGCGGGCGGTTGTTGAGAAAAAGCCGAAGCGCGCCTTTTTCATCCTTGCCCAGAGCAATTTTCCGCATGCCGAAATACGACGTGACTTCGTCCACCACTTTACCGCCTTGGGCCAGCGAGAATTTTAGATTGTAAAGGTGCGGCGAATCAGGCGACCAGAGATTGGCATTCGGGATTGTCACTTTAAACATTTGGCCGGCCGGACCAGTCCCCCGTCCCACCTCTTTTTCTCCGTCCAGCGCCACCGCCTCGATCGTAGCATCCGGCGCATTTCCCAGCACGCGAACTGTGATGTTTAGCTCGCCAGCGTCGATGTCGGGCACGAGTTTGGTTTCCGTGATGGAGACTGGCGAGACCGGTTCCAGCCAGACCGTCTGCCAAATCCCTGTAGTAGGCGTATACCAGATTCCCCCTGGTTTATTGACCTGTTTGCCCCGCGGTTGGGTGCCGCCATCACTGGGGTCCCAGACCTCCAGCAGGAGTTCCTGTTCCCCGCCGGTCTTGAGGAGGCTCGTGATATTAAAGCTGAAACCATCATAACCTCCACGATGAGTGCCGATTTCTTTGCCGTTGATATAGACTGTCGTCTCCCAATCGACCGCTCCGAAATGGAGGAGAATCTGCTTGTTGCTCCAACCCGAGGGCACGGTGAAGCGGCGCCGATACAGGAGCCGCTTAGCCCCTCCGACTTGTTTCATGACGCCGGACAGCGCCGATTCCACGGGAAACGGCACCAAAATCTGGCCATCGTACTTGTCAGGCGCCTGGCCTTGGGCTGCTGAATTGGTCTCTCTAATTGCGTAATCCCAAAGACCGTTCAAATTGAGCCAGTCAGCGCGGACCATTTGCGGACGCGGATACTCTGGGTGGACTTTACCCGGCGAGACCTCTTTGGCCCACCGCGTGGCTAAAGGACCGTTAGCGGCTTGCCAGGCTCCGAAGAGAGGGGCCTGAGAAAGCGAAGCACCCAGCCCCAGAACCATCCAGAGGGAGACGCCTCTCGCGGCAAGCAATGGGGCAACCCTCCGCAGGCACGGCAGATCTCCGACCCAACTTGCTAATCTTGATTGTAAAGTAACAACGTTCATGAGCAGGAGCTTAACCATTGCTCCTTGCCTGGCAACGAAGGAAATGCGCATGGTCGCGCGGTGAACGAGAGAGCAGCAATTCTCATTTTGGCAGCGTCTCGACACAACGCTTCGGAGGGACGAGTTCCACGAGTCTCTGATCGCTTAAGTAAATAGGGACTCATGGAACTCGTCCCTCCGACCTCGCAGGTCCCAAATCGCCAAAATGAGAATTGCTGGAATCTATGGGTTGACGCGACTGCATGAAGGATTACCTAACTGTGGCGCGATAAAAACGACGAATTGCTGAGCTGGCGCTCCCATCCAGCACGACCTGAGGGGTGGCGCCCAAGGTCAGCGGCAGCCAGTCTTCCCAGGTCACGAGGTCTGGGCTGCGCTGGATGCCCACGTCCAGATTGACGATCCCTTGCACGGAAAAACTGCTGGTGGCGGGAGCGCCTGCGGGGAGTGATGTCATGTTCAGAACTGATTCTTCAGGGGGAGTGAACAGTGGCAAAGTAGTCAAGCCCGGTGACCCTGGAACATAGACCTTGTCTCCCCTAATGGAGAGGTCATAGCCACTGAATAAGGAATTGCCTCCCACGCGTCGTGAAAACTTCGGGGTCGGATCTGTCCTTTAAACATTGGCATTTCTTTCCGACCGAACTCGCAATGTGTGGGGCGCGTGGATGTTTAGCGCAGGGATCCGACCCCACTTTCCCACTGATTCCTCTACGAGGCCCCAACAAATTCAATTCGCAGTTGTCGAGCCATCAAGGGGCCTCCTCTTCATTTTCCAAATCGGCGTCAACTCCTTTCCCCGCATACCCGGCCTGACCCCGGCCTGACCCCGTTAATCTAAAATTCACGATTCACGATCCGCCCCTTTTATGCTAGAGAGCCGCAGCGGCCGTGAGGAGGACTCTGGCGCGTACCTGAAGCTGAGCCCCGGTCCCGCCCTCAACCAGGGCGCAGTTTATGTAGTGGCGGGCTGTTCCGGCTGGGTGACGCTCTCTGCTCTAAACCACCCCGCCGTGTTCGCCGATGCGGATTGGGGAGGCACACGAGGTTTGAACCAACTCGGCTCGATGGGGATCGATGTCGATGGGAACAGATGGGACGCAAGATTTCTGCGGGAAACCGGAGCCATCGACGACCACTTCCCCATTATTAAAGACACTCGCCTGGCGGCCTTCCGCCTGGCCCCCTGCCCATGGCCAACGGAACCGTCACTGCGCAATGGAAATCGACCGCGGGCCATTGCTACCGGGTTGAAATGGGAGCCGACTTGGAAAAGCTTGCGTGGAGTGCCACAAGTCCCATCGTGACCGCGACCGGCGCCACCACGCAGTGGTCCGGTTCAGTGGGGCCCCGGCTGGCAAAAGTTTCTTTCGAGTAGCAGATCTGGGCCGATAAGACAACACATTGTCTCATCGGCCCGGATCGCTTAGCCGGGTGAGTTTCAAGGATGGCAGATCGAACCAGGCTTCGCCGGCACCGGAGGCTTCGCAGAAGATTTCCAGGTCGGCTGCGGGCTGGCGAAGATCGATCTCGCAGGCGAGGTCGCTCCAGTTAGTGCCGGCGGCCGACGGCAGCGGCTGATAAACCAAGTTGCCCGTCTCGCCGCCCGGCCGATAGTTCCCCCGGCGTCGCGAGTCCCATCCCCAGTCCAGTCCCAACGAACGCTTGCGGGAGCTGCGGACGCGAAAGCCGGCCGCAAACTGGTTGGTCGCACCGGGGGCCGCAGGGGCAGCGCGGAGACGTCCTGAAAGGCGATAGCGTCCCTCTTCGAGCCACAGCAGGGTGGCCCACACGCCGGCGCCGTCGGCAGCGGTGCGAACGCCGAGCGACAGGGTGTCGGCCGGTTGCAGAAAGGCCGGGGTTCCGGCGATGGGCCGGCGCGCCCAGCCGTTAAGAGCGATCGTCTGGCCGGCGCGAAGCTTGGCGAGGTTGGTAATGCCCGTGAGTTGCTGATCGATGGAGGCGAGACGTTCGGTGATGCGCTGCACCAAATCGCGGACGGCCTGGGCGTGGGCCGCCGGGGTAATGGCGTCGGGAGCGTTCGTCTCGCGAGCCATCACCGCCGCGAGCGAAGCTGTGAGTTCCAGCGCGCGCCGACTGATGGCTTCGGGTTGGAAAAAGCAGCGGCGAAATTCCCGGATGCGGTCGAGCACCTGCCGGCGGCATTCCGGAAGTGAAAGCACGGCGCTGGCGACGATGCCGTCTCCGCCCGCCAGCAATGGCGCATCAGGAAGGTAGGACATCTGGTCCATTCCGTGTGGCAGGAAGACGAGACGTTCCTGGCTGCGATCGTGAAAGATGCGATAATTGTTGGCGTGCAGGGCGTAGCCGTCGCCATTCCAGGCGAGCATGTCCAGCGCCAGATGACGGGTGAATCGATCCATGTCCAGCTTCGACTCGAGCCGGGTGCGCCGATTCGCGGGGTCCGGTTCCCGCGCCGCCGCGACCAGTGAGGTGGGGTTCAGGCCGTTGTTCGCTGGCTGTCCGAAAGCAAGCTTGGAGGGTTGGTCCAGGTCGGTGAGGAACGGGCCTTCGTAGAGCGGCCCCTTGTCATCGGGAAAGTGCCGGCGCACGAACTGGCGATCCCAGCCTTCCAGCAGGACATAAAGCCCCAGCGGCCGCCCGTTCAGTTCCACCGTGATGTAGCCGGCGCGTGGCGCCGGCACGCCGCCGCGCGCGTAAAGTTCTCGGTAGAGTTTCTCGCTCAGCCGCGTGGGATCCTGGGCGGAATTATTAAGTGAAACTTTTTTCAGGCCATGAAACCGCTCTTGGGAAACATGCTTGGAAAAACTGAGCGTGAATGACGGCTTCGAATCCAGCGCACGGAAACTGCCGGCGCTCCCCTTGAGGTGAAGCGCCACGTTGGTCCAGACGTTCGTGCTTTCGTGAACAACGCAAAGAACTTCCGGTTTCTCGGCGCGGGGCGCGTCGGCTCGAAAGGCATAGCCGCGGAGAATCTCCATGGCCGCTGGAGGCACGTCGAGCCGCAGGCGCCGGATGGTCTGATTGGTGAACAGGTCATCGCCCGCGCTTAGGTCAGCCGCAGCCAGCGTGGTCAGATTGGTTGGCGGTGGGTAAGCTTCAGACGAACCCGCTGGGCCGGGACGCACTACTACTCGCGCCCGCATGGGGCAACTCCAGCGCTGGGCTTGTTGGACGCGCGCGAAAATCCGGAGCTCGTTGGTAACGGTCAGCGGCAAATCATTGGTGCGCGCGGCCGGCGAGAGACGGCCGCCAGGCAGCCGGGGATCGGTGCCGTCGAGCGTGAAATAAACGCGCCCCACCGCCGAGGTCAGCGCCAGGGTGGAGCCGGCCGCCACTTCGGTCTCCACCAGTGGCAATGGCGGCGGGAGGAACTGCGCGTTGATCCAGGCGAGGCGATTGGACGCCCATGTTTTCAGGTAACTGATCTGGTCCTCGTAGGTTTTGCCGACGATCGGTTCGGAGGTGATGTTTGTTTCGAGGACCGGCCATCGCGCGAAGTTGCGCGCGGCGGGTTCCTTGAGCGCAGCCGCCATGGCCCCCACGCGAGCCCACAGGTTCGAGGTCGCAAAGACGTTCGCGCGCAACTCGGCCCAGCGATCCACGTAGCGTTGGCCGAAGTCCGGATCTTCGAACAGCCGGCGGAACCACGAATACTGCTTGTCGTCGAGCAGCGGCCAGTACCAGTGCTCGAACTCCGCGCCGTGCTTGCCCTTGGCGTTGCCGAAGCTGAGGTTCCAGTCCCAGATCGGCCCCATCTTCAATCGCCCGCCCCGGTCTTTCGTGAAAAATGTGCTGAAGCGGAAACCGTCGATGTTCTTGGTCGCCTCGACGATCAAGTGGTGGTCGATGAACGAGTCGAGATCGATGAACGCCGCGTAGCCGTTCGTCGGATGACGGAAGTCGGGGCCGTAGAGCGCCTGCTCGAAACGGTTCACGTAGTTGCTCAGCCAGGCCCGCTGCGCCGGAGTGATGCTTTTCCCCTTCGGCTCGACGTAGAAAAAAACGTTGGTCCGGCTGCTGATAAAACCCTGGCTGGTTTCGACCAGGCGCGTGAGAGGGCTTGGCTTGGCCGGCGCGGCCGGCGTGGTCCTCGCAGCGACGACGGTGTTCGTTGCTGCCAATACCTCGCGCGCGGCCAGGGTGGCGAGGGAATTGGTGATAAAAACGAAGTTGGTCAGGCCGGTGATATTCGTGACCATGGCCGGGCTGTAGGTCAGGACGACATTGGTGGCCATCGTGGTGTTCGTCAGGGCAGCCGCATTGGTGACGGACGTAAGGTTCGTGATGGCGATCACCACGCTCGTCACCAGCGCGTTCGTGACGACGGTGCTGTTGGTCAGGGCGGCGATGTTCGTGAACGTGGCGACGTTGGTGAACACCCCGACATTGGTGAACACGACCACGCCGGTGAAGGCCGCCACGTTGGGCACGCTGACGATGTTGCTGACCGTGGCCGAGTTGGTCACCGAAACGACATTCGTCGTGACGCGGACGTGATGGTGGGTGATGTAATTGGTGAACGGCAGGGTATTGGTCAGCCAGGTGACGTTGGTAACCGTGGCGACGCGGGTTGTGGCGACGATGTTGGTGAGCGGAGTGAGATTGGTCAGTGCGACAACATTGGTCACGGGCACGAAGTTCGTCAGGCTGATGACGTTGGTGATGGTGATGATGTCCTCGTTCGGCGGGAGGAACCCCCCCGGATCGGCCGGAAATCCGCCCGGGCCGGTGGGATAGCCAATCCGGCCGGGTTTGTCCGGGTTTGGCGCGGGCGGCGGCGGGGCCGGATCGTTTTCCACCTTGCCGAGATGGTCCTTCTTGAAAATGTAGCCCCCGCTTATCTCCGGTTCGGCGACATCATTCGTTCCGAGTTTGTGAATGGCGACGCGAGGTTCACTGCGTTTCACCTTTTCCTCCAAAACGTAGACCCCCGCGTAGGCAGCCGGAGACAGCCGGTTGGCGCCGTCGCTGAGGAACACCTCGACGAAACGCGTGCGGGCGGCGTAGCGCCCCGTCTGGTTGGAAATCTCGTAAGCCAGCGCGTCGCGGACGAGTGACTTGTCCGGGTAGGGCGCGTAGAGCACCCAGTCTGAGTCCTTCGGCATGCCCAGCAACCCGGTCTCCAGTTCCCGGCCCGCCGCGTCGAGCGTCTCAACGGCCAGCGACACTTTGGGATAGCGGAGCGAGGTGTAGCCGCGTTTCCTTATCGCCGCCCGTCCCTCGAAATGGCCCGGCCCGCGCAAGCGCGCCTGTCCGTTCGTCGCCACATCGACGATGCGCATCGAGGCGAGACGGCGACTGTCCGCCACAATCGGCTGCCCGAAGGTTTGAACGATGACCAGCGGCAGCGTCGAGGTGAAGTCGGAGAAATTCGTTTCGAGAAGCGTGAACGTCTCCGCAGCCACTCCGCTGGGCGGCGCGCCGGTGGCGAACGCGCGCGCCTGCAGATAGCACGAGTTCGAGAGCGCCAACACGCCGCCGTAGAGCGGAGAGTTGGTGGCGGGCGTCGTGCCATCGAGCGTATAGCGGATCTGACTCGTCGCGCCGGTGATGCTAATCGCGACCGTCAGATTGGTAAACAAGCCGCCGAGCGGTAAAATGACCGGCGTAGGGATCTGCGTTCCCTCGGCCGAGTGTGCATTGCGAGTCGGCGCTGCGACAAAAACCGCCAGGCACAGCGCCGCGGCGGCTCCGCGCCGCCACGAGTTTTTCGGTTCCATTCGGGACAGATTCTGCGCCACTGGCGCGAAAATTCCAGCACCAAAAATTCGGGCGAAGCATTTCGGGCCCGCCCGTGTCTGGCGGATTGCACACACCGGCCTTGTTCCCCGTTCCCCCGTACCGAGCCACGTCGTATCGACGTCTTCGCTGCTTTCAAATGCGCACTCACGCTCTCGACAGCCGCGCGGCCAAGCTTTATTCTGCTGCTCATGAACTCTTCGACCTCCTTTTTGCGTCGTGACCTTTTGGACGTGCAGCCCTGGACTGAAACCTGCGGGCAAATTCGTCCGCTCTTGGAAGAAAAGGACGGGGCGGTGGCGGAAGTCCATCACCTGCTAATCACCAAAGCCAAGCTGCACTATCACCAGCACACCGATGAAATTTATTACATCCTCGATGGCCAGGGCAGGATGGCCCTGGACGAACAAGAGATCGAATTGCACAAAGGCGTTGTGGTTTATGTGCCGCGCGGCGTGAAGCACAGGGCCTGGGGCGAATTGACCGTGCTGGTGGTCTGCATCCCTGGCGGTGTCCTGAACGACGTCCACGAATTGGAATAGTCGCTGGGGCTGATTAGTGGAGGGTATGCGTCAGGCTTGGCACGCAAAGTCTGCTAAGAGCCTGTTTTAAAATTCCGTGTGGTTCTGTTTTCGTGCGCTGGATGGCGAGGCGCGACGAGCGAGCATACCCGCCAGGGGTCTGTAACCGAGGAGCAACAAAGGTAGTGGGCGTACGAAAACCCTCCGGGCGGCGGGTCTTTTGTCTGCGGCCTGCGTTGACTCGGCCATCACAGCCCGCTGCGGGGATGCTCCGGCAGCGCCGCCTTGGCCACAGCCAAAATCCCTCGCTGCAGGACCCCACGTAATATTAAAACAGGCTCTACGGGACGGCTGACATTTCGTCCCGCAGGCATACCCGGGCCCCTCAGCCGTCCCTTCGGGACTCGACTGATTCCAATCCATTCCCGGCTTTAAAACACCGGGCTATTCTCAAATGGCCCTTCGGGACAAGCACCAGCGGCTGAAGCCGGCTCGAACCGACTCTCAAATCTTCGTGACATTGGGCCGAAGACCGGCGCTCCACGGGGAAAAGTTTCCCCTGCAGAGTTAGTTGAAACAACCCCCGCAGAGACGAACTGGGCTATGGGGATCTCTCCGAACATTGCGTCTCTCCAAGGCTGGCAATCACAGGCAAGCTCGCGGCAGCCATCGCTTGACCGTGGCGCTTTTCCTTCTCATCCGGGATATGAAACTGAATCTGGAGTTCCGGGAATTCCTCTCTCAGCACGGCTTTGGCATTATGGACAATTAGTTCACCACCGGGGCCGGTGGTTACGCGGCCCAACAGGAGCAAATGCTGGAAATTGTAAAACTCGGCGTAATGCGCCAACGCATACCCCAGCCAAACGCCAATGGTTTGATAAATCCGACCGGCCCGCTCATCGCCTTTGGCCATTAGGTTTTGCACCTCGACCAATTTCTCGGGCAATCCCGATCCCGTCTCCACTTGGAGGTCTGCGCGGGGAATCAGTCTTCCCAGTGCTTGCTGCGAAAAGTACTGCACGCCGCAACCAGAGTCCCCAGACCATTCGTCCACAGGAGCTGCGGGCTGGTAATCGACAGGGGCGAACGCCAACTCATTGAGCCAGGCGGTAATGTTACCCTCGCGGTTAACATAGCCTGAGGCCTGACTGGAACCCAGGGCGATGCCCAGCACGCCGTTCTGTTTGAGGGCCATGGCGCCAGCCAAAGCGGTGACCTCGCCGTCATTGACCACTTCGAAGGGAATGCCTTTCCAGGCTCGCTGAATTTCCAGAAACAAATTTTTGATTCGTTTCTCAAATAAATCCTCCGGGACCCCTCGAAAAAGCGATGCCACCTTCACGCGATTGCCCACATAGACCCCCGCGGAACTGCCGCCGATGGCATCCACGCGCGGGAGATAAGCGGCGGCGCGTTTCAGGGAATCCATGATCTGATCAAAATGCCACTGCGGATCGGATTGGGAACGGGGATCCCAAGGCGCCTCCTCGCTGAAAACAGTTTCACCATTAAGCAGCGCGGCCACTTTGCGGTCACTGGCGCCCAAATCAAAACCAATCCGGCAGCCGTTAAGATGCCGTCCGAGAGGGGCCGAGAACTCGCGTTCGGGGGGCAGCTCCTGAGCTAACACGACCTCGAATGGCTTTTCATATATTTTCGCGCCCATGATGAAGGAATCAAACCGCCCGGTGGCGGAATTCCGGTAATGCGCTTGCAATTGCGTTCCCAGTTCCGCGGGGCCGGAAAAGTGGATTGTGCAACCTCCTCTCGACCACAAGAAAATCTTCAATAATCGTTCCAGGTATTTGAAATTGCCTTGGGCCAGGGGAGTCGCCGGCGCAGCCGCCACGGTATGGAATCGCGAGATTGAGCCGTCGGCCTTTTCGAGCGCCATTTGAACAGGAACAGAATGCGCCCCAAGACTGGCGCGAAAAGCTCGATTGGCCAGCACGGCGGGCCGGAACCCCGGATCAAGGGTCGGAAGCAGTTTGGGGCAGACCAAAGGAAGGTCAGGGTTTGCTGCGTTCATTTCGGCATAAAGCGTCCGGGGAATTGTTAAGCGGTCATTGATGAGCGGCAATGCTTTTCGTTTGAAGTTCTCTAAATTAAGTTAGTGAATCGGGGGCCGCGCCGTCACGTCTATTCAACATTATCAAAGAAGTCCAGTGCAAGTGATTGTGACAACGGTGTGGATCAGGCGCAAATACGCAGTTACGGTAGCGGCGCCATCATCGTGGCGTTCCTGTGTGGCACTAAAATGAGAATTGCTGTTTTCCATCTGCTGGCAATGACCCTGGTAGTTTCAGCAATCTCCACCAGCGAGGGCGTGGCTGAAGCGCCAGTTCCGATCCCCGCTCTGGATAAACAGTTCTGGTCCTTCGCTCCTTTGAAGAAGCCGCTGCCGCCAGAAGTAGAGAACAAAAGGTGGGGTGGGAATAACATCGATCGCTTCATTCTGGCGAAGCTCGAGGAGAAGCACATTTCCCCCAGCGCCGCCGTTGAGAAAAGGAAATTGATTCGCCGCGCCAGCTTTGATCTCATTGGCCTGCCGCCAACGCCCGAAGAAGTTGAGGCATTTGTGAACGACAAATCGCGGGACGCCTACGACCGACTGATCGATCGGCTGCTGGCTAGCCCGCACTATGGGGAACGTTGGGGACGCCATTGGCTTGATCTGGCCCGCTTTGCCGAGAGCCACGGCTATGAGCAGGATTATGACCGCACGAATGCTTATCATTATCGGGACTTCGTCATTGAGGCCCTCAACCAGGACTTGCCCTATGAGACCTTTGTGAAGTGGCAGTTGGCTGGTGACGAACTTGCGCCCGACAGCCTGCTGGCCATGAAGGCAACTGGGTTCCTGGCGGCGGGGACGCACGCCACTCAAATCACGGCTAACCAGGCGGAGAAGGAGCGCTACGACGAACTGGACGACCTCGCTGGCACCATCGGCACGGCGATGCTGGGGCTCACCATCGGCTGCGCTCGCTGCCACGACCACAAGTTCGATCCAATACCCACTCACGATTATTACCGAATGATTTCCATTTTCACCAAAACAGTGCGCAGCGATTATGATGTGCTGGTGGACCCGCCAAGGTACCGCCTGGAAAAGGAAAAGTTCGACCGCGAGCATCAACCGCTCGTGCGCGCGCTGGAAAAATTCGAACAGGAGCAACTTCCAGCTCGCCTTGCGGCCTGGGAACAATCCGGGGCACGCCCCGAAGCGCCGGTCTGGCTGGTGCTCGATCATGCAACCGCCGTGGCCAAGGGCAAAGCAACCTTCACTCCCCAAGCGGACGGCTCGTTCCTCGTGAGCGGGGAGAACGCCGATTTCGACACTTTCACCTTCACTGCGACCGCGCCCGTCCCTGGGATCATAGCGGTCAAGCTGGAGGCGCTGGCAGATCCGTCGATGAAAAACAACGGTCCTGGCCGCGCTGACAACGGCAACTTCGCGCTTTCGGATTTCAAGCTCGCCATTAGACCCGGCGGAAGTTCAAACCAGCTCGAGTCCAGATTCAACAAGGCAACAGCGACCTTCGAGCAAAGCGGTCTGCCTGTGAGCGCGGCGATTGATTCGGATCCCAAATCGGGCTGGGCCATTGATCCGAAATTCGGGACTAATCACGCCGCTGTCTTTGAACTGGATTCCCCTCTGACCAACTCGGGCACACTCATCATCACACTGAAGTTCGACACCAATAACAAACACAGCATCGGGCGCCCGCGTCTTTCGGTCACTACCTCACTCAAAGCCGGGCTGGATGATGATCCCGGGCCGGCAGGCTTCGCCGAGTTGAACACAATTCTGGCGACGCCCTCTGCTGAGCGCACCGACCAGGAAAAGGCGACGCTCCTGAAATGGTACCGCCGAAGTGATGAGCAGTGGCTTCAACTGGAAGGGGCGATCATCGCCCACGCCAAAAAAGAACCGCGTCCCGAAAAACTTAAAGTTCTGATTTCCTCGGAAGGCGTGCCGGCCGTTCGGTTGAACACGCAGGGTCCCGATTTCTACACTAACACCTATTTCCTGAAGCGGGGCGACTTGAACCAGAAGGAGGGTGAAGCGCCGCCGGGTTTCCTCCAGGTGTTGATGCGCGCGCCGGAGAAGGAAAAACACTGGCTCAAAGAGCCTCCGCCCGAAGCGAAGACTTCCTTTCGCCGCGCCTGCCTGGCCAACTGGATCACCGATTGTGACTTGGGCGCGGGCCCTTTGCTGGCGAGGGTGGTCGTGAATCGTCTCTGGCAGCATCATTTCGGTCGCGGTCTCGTCGGCACTCCGAGCGACTTCGGGGCCCAAGGGGAAAAACCTACTCATCCTGAACTGCTCGATTGGCTGGCAAACGAGCTCATTGGCAACGGCTGGCATCTGAAGCCCATGCACAAACTGATGATGACCAGCGCTACTTATCGTCAAGGGCCGGGCCAAAATTTGCAGAGTCCAATGGCCAGCTCGGAACAATCCGCCCTCGACCCTGAGAACACGCTCCATTGGCGCCGGGTTCCTCAGCGGCTGGAAGCAGAAGTGATCCGCGATGCGATTCTTTTGGTGAGCGGAAAGTTGGACCTGAAAATGTTTGGTCCCGGAACTCTCGATGAAGCCCAGTCGCGGCGAAGCATTTACTTCACGATAAAGCGCAGCCATCTTATCCCGATGATGGTCCAGTTCGATGCCCCGGATAGCTTGCAAGGGATGGGACGGCGCCCGCAGACAACGGTCGCACCGCAGGCGCTGCTGCTGCTAAACAATCCGCAAATCCGCGCCGCGGCGCTGGCCTTCGCGGGCAAAGTGGAACGGACGGCGAGAGGTTCCCCCGCCACTGCCATCCAAGCGGCCTACGTGGCCGCGCTCGGTCGTCCACCCAAGGAGGACGAACTGATTGAGACGGTCGAGTTTGTGAAATCACAGACCGCCTCCTACCAGACCGCTGGAAAGAAGGATGCGCCGGAATTGGCTCTCACGGACCTATGCCAGGCGCTTTTCGGATTGAATGAATTCATCTATGTTGAATGAACGTTTGATATGAAATTTGAACCGCACTTCATCGCCACACCTTCGCCGGTGTTCAGTTCGCGGCGAGATTTCCTGCGCCGAACCGGTTCGGGATGTGGTTTGCTCGCGCTGGTCTCGATGCTCGAGCGCTCCGGACTGTTGAGCGCGGCGGAATCCATCTCCAATCACCTGGCTGCCAATCCGCTGGCGCCGCACGCCAGTCATTTTCCCACCCGGGCCAAGTCCGTCATTTGGCTTTTCATGAACGGGGGCCAAAGCCAGGTCGATACCTGGGATTACAAGCCGGAATTGGCCAGGCGCAACGGCCAGAAACTCGATGGGTTCGACAACAAGACCGGGTTTTTCCCCGACGCGGTGGGTGGCTTGATGAAATCGCCATTTGCCTTCGCGCAACACGGGCAGAGCGGCGCGTGGGTGAGCGAAATTTTCCCGCATCTGGCGCAGCACGTGGACGAAATGGCTTTTATCCATTCCTGCCATACGCAGACTAACAATCATTCGCCCGCGCTCTTCCAAATTAATACCGGCATGAGCCGGATGGGTTTTCCTTGCCTGGGCTCCTGGGTGACCTATGGCCTCGGGACCGAGAATCAGAACCTGCCAGCCTTCGTGGTCATGTATGACACTCTCGGACGCGGCATTCCCAAGGGTCATGCCTCGAATTGGGGGGCGGGTTTTCTGCCGGGAGTTTTTCAGGGCACGGCGCTGAACGCCCAAGGCTCTCCCATTAACAATCTGGCGCGCGCTGAGCAGATGAACGATGCGCAACAGCGGACCCAGATCAACCTGCTCAACAAACTTAACCGCCATTACCAGGAGCAGAATCCGCGCGAAGCCGAACTGGCGGCGCGGATCGAGAGTTTCGAGATGGCCTATCGCATGCAAATGGCCGCGCCAGAGGCGCTCGATTTAAAAAGCGAGCCGGAATCCATCCAAAGCCTTTACGGGCTGGATAACAAGAAGTCGGCCCATTTTGCAAAACAATGTTTGATGGCCCGCCGCTTGGTGGAGCGCGGAGTGCGTTTCGTGCAGATATATAGCGGTGGCATGGATAATCAACAGAGCTGGGACGGCCACAGCGACATAGCCGGCAACCACCGCGGCTTTGCGGAGGAAACCGACCAGCCGATCGCCGCGCTCCTCACAGACCTCAAGCAACGCGGCTTGATGGATTCGACCCTGGTGCTGTGTTGCGGGGAATTTGGGCGCCTGCCGATCGCGCAAAAATCCGACAAACCAGGCCGCGATCACAACCCCCACGCTTTCACGGCCTGGCATTTCGGGGCCGGCGTAAAAGGCGGTGTCCACTATGGCGCGACGGATGAAATTGGCTTTAAGGCCGCTGTCGATAAGGTCAGCGTAAATGACTTGCATGCGACCGTGCTGCATCTTCTCGGCATGGACCACGAAAAGCTGACCTACCGTCACAATGGCCGAAACTTCCGCCTCACCGACGTCGCAGGGGAAGTGGTGGAAAAGATTATCGCTTGAGAGTTCGGTCGCGCTCACGTCTTTCCTGGTATTGGCATCGGCTGCGGGCGATGAGCCCGGCCGAAATAGGCGCGCATGTTCGGAAGAAGATTTATCAATTCTCAGACGCGCGGCGCCAGCGGGATTGGGCCGAGGTCCCTTTGGAGAGTTCCGCTTTTTTTCCCAGGTTGCCGGGTCCAGCGGCCGCCCCCGCGCTGTTGCGCGAGGCGCTGCAGCGCGATGTCGCAGACATCCTGAATGGGCGATGGAAAGCCTTCGGATATCTGGAGATCAAGGTCGATGACCCGCCTCAATGGCAGACGGATTATTTGGCTGGAAAAGACCTTACGACCAACGAATCAGCGTTCAACTTGAACCATCGGGAGCTTCCTGGCGGCGCGGACATCAAAATGATTTGGGAGTTAAGCCGGTGGCATCAGTTGGCGCGCCTCGCGCAAGCAGCCTACGTGTTGGACGATGCGCGCGCCGCCCAGACATGTGTGCGCTGGCTGAAAGATTGGGTTACGCACAATCCACCGTATGGCGGCTGGAACTGGACAAGCGCGCTTGAAGCCGGGATGCGATTGATTCAGTTTACGTGGATTGACGCGCTGCTGGCGCCGCAAGGTCTGGCTTGGGGTTACGAAGCAGAGTTGAAGCGGCTGCGCCATGAAATTCTGCCGGCGCATGTTTGGTTCACCTGGCGTCATAAATCATTTGGCTCCTCGGCTAACAATCATTTGCTTGGCGAATTGGCAGGATTAATCCTGGCTACGGTGCGCTGGCCGGCGCTCGCGCAGTGGGGCGCGCCGCTGAACACATTGCAACGACGCTGGGAACATGAGGTGCTCGCGCAGTTTGCCGAGGATGGGGGGACTCGCGAGCAGGCCCTCAATTATCAACTTTTCTCATGGGAATTCTGCTGGCACTCGCGCGCCGCGCTGCTGTCGAGTGCCAAGAAAATCTCCCCGCCGGTTGAAGATCGTCTTTCAACAGCAGCCAGGTTCTTTTGGGAAGTGCAAGCGCGGCGGGATCCCTGGGATTACGGCGATTCGGATAATGCTTTCGCCACTCCATTTTTTGTTACTGAGCAAACGGCACTCCTGGAATGGCGTGATTGGCTTCGTGGTTCGGCTGCCAGCTCGGCGTTGGAGTATTGGTTGGGAGATCCTCCTATCTTCACTCCACGACTTGGACTTGGCCAACCGCTCCTCACCGTCGCCGCTCATGAATGGTGGATCTATCGCGAAACAGGCATGGCCATCTGCGAGTCAGGGTTTTGGTGGTTGCGTTGGGATCTTTCTCCTTTGGGCTACTTGAGCACTGCGGCGCATGGCCATCTTGATGCTCTGCATTTGTCGATTTGGTTCAAAGGCGTGGCCATGATCATCGATCCTGGCACAGGCGCTTACTACGCGGACGAGAAATTCCGGTCATGGCTGGCCTCGCCGAAGGCGCACAATGGACCCTGTCCGGTCGGCGAAGAATATCCAAAACGGCTTGGGCCATTCTTGTGGGCGGAACACCACCCCCACCCAACTTGGAAAGCCAGCAAATCCGCCGCCTCCGGCCTGAACGGATTAGTGAGCGAACTCCCCCTGCCGGCTGGAGTGTTGCGCCGCTGCATCACACGACTTGGAACGGGTGATGCCTGGCAAGTCGATGACGAATTTGAGCCCAAGGCAGGGGCGCAGGACGAATTCACGGTGCGCTGGCAGTTCGCGCCGGGCAGTTGGATTAAACAAGTCAACGAGCGAAAGTTTTCTCTCCATCGTGCCGATGTCTCCGTTATGATTCAACTGAGTCCGGATTGGACGGAGCTGGTGTTAGTGGAAAACGGGGGAGAGCAGGGGCTCAGGCCCGGAGTTGCGAATGAGTTTGAAGGAGTAGTCTCGCCTGCATTTCGAACAACGGTTTTCGCGCCCTATCTGAAATTGACGGCGCGTCCCGGCAAGAAGCCTTGCGTTTTCCGCACCACCTTTCTAGTTTCTGAACCTTCATGAGAATTAGCGTTTTTGGGTTGGGGTATGTGGGCACCGTCACCGCCGGATGCCTGACAGAGCAAGGCCATCAGGTGACCGGCGTCGATGTCCATGCGCAGAAGGTGGCGGAATTCAATCGCGGGAAGCCGCCCATCCTGGAGCCGGGGTTGGACTTGCTTCTGTCCGCGGCGCACGGCAAGGGGCTTCTGCGGGCGACGCAAAATTGCGCGGAAGCGGTCAGCGGCTCGGAAGTCTCGCTCGTCTGTGTGGGCACGCCGTCACAATCCAACGGTGGCTTGGACTTGAGCCATGTTCGGGAAGTGATCAAACAGATTGCCGAGGCCTTGCGCACCCAGGCTAAAAAGCACTTGCTGGTTCTGCGCAGCACCATGTTGCCCGGCAGCACGCAGCGGTTGGCAGATGAGCTTTTGAGTGACCTGACCAGCGGCGGGCAGTTGCAAATCTTTTATTATCCCGAGTTCCTTCGCGAAAGCACCGCCGTGGCCGATTTTCGCGACCCGTCGCTGGCGGTAGTTGGGACGAAGGACGGAAGACCTTTTCCCGTCGAGTTGGCTCCGTTGTTTGGTGAGAAAGCCGCGGTGGTAAATTGGAACACGGCTGAGATGGTGAAATATGCCTGTAACGCCTTTCATGCGACCAAAATCACCTTCGCCAATGAAATTGGCCGGTTGGGCAAGCAGATGCAGATCGATTCTCCCGCGGTCATGAAGTTATTGTGCCAGGACACGCGGCTGAATCTTTCGCCTTATTATTTGCGGCCGGGAAATCCCTTTGGCGGCTCTTGTTTGCCCAAGGATGTGCGGGCCCTCGGTCATTATGGCCGGCAACATGGCCTCAACTTGCCGCTATTGGAAAACCTCCTGGTGAGCAATCAGCAGCATTTACAAAATTTGCTCGGTTTGATCACCGAACGTGGGCAGGGGGAAATCGTCATCCTCGGCTTGTCCTTCAAATCGAATACGGATGATTTGCGCGAGAGCGCTATGGTCGAAGTGGCGCAAAACCTGTTGGGCCGTGGGTTTCGTTTGCGCATTTACGATCCCCAATTGAACCTCACGCGCATCGTAGGGAGCAACAAGCGAGTCATCGACGAGAAGATGCCGCATCTGGCTTCACTCTTGCGCGAGGATTTGAGTTCGGCTTTGGGAGAACAGGGATTGGTGGTGGTAGCGCAACGTTGCGCGAGCCTCGAGGAGCTAGCCAAATGCCTCACCCCCCGGCATCCAGTGTTGGATATTAACGGTTGGCCCGAATTGCGGAGTGTGACGAAGAGTTATGAAGGGTTTTGCTGGTGAGGGTGGGCATCCACCCGTGAAACCCTGTGTCCTCATCCTCGTCGAAAATTTGCCCGTGCCGTTGGATCGCCGGGTGTGGCAGGAAGCCTGTGCGTTGCGCGATGCCGGTTATAGAGTGGTCGTGATTTGCCCGCAAATGCGGGGCTATATCCAACCCGAGGAGGAACTCGATGGAATCCAAATCTATCGCCATTGGATTAGCGAGGAGGCGGGAGGGCTGATCGGGTTTTTTAGGGAATATGCCTCGGCCCTGTGGGGAGAAGCGCGCTTGTCATGGAAAGTGTGGCGGCGTCATCGTTTTAAAGTCATTCACCTTTGCAACCCCCCCGATTTGCTTTTTTTGGCCGCCTGGCCGTTCAAACTTTTGGGGGTGCGGCTGGTTTATGACGTTCACGATCTTTGGCCCGAGATGTTCGAGGCCAAATTCAGCAAGCGCGGGTTATTCTATTGGTTAGTGCGCTTGGCCGAAAGATTGACTTACGCGTGCGCGGATGTGGTGCTGGCTACCAACGAATCGGTTCGTCAGATTGCCCTTCAACGCGGAGGCAAAACGCCCGATAGAGTATTTGTGGTGCGAACCGCTCCTGTGATCGCCAGTGTGAAGGGGCCAACCGATCCCGGCCTCAAAAAAGGCAAGCGCTATTTGGTGGGTTATGTCGGGGTGATGGGCGATGCCGACGGCGTCAAATATTTGATTGATGCGGTGGCGCATCTCGTGCACAAGATGGGATGTAAAGATGCGCAGTTTTTGATTATGGGCACCGGACCGGAATACGTCCGCCTGCTTGAGCAAAAAGACCGGCTGGGATTAAACGCGTTCGTCGATTTGCCCGGCCGGGTTTCGAATGAATTCCTTTTTTCAGCTCTGCGGACGATGGATGCCGGGGTTTCATGCGATCCAATTAACTCGTACAACGACCATTGCACGATGAACAAAGTGCTTGAATATATGACTTTCGCCAAACCTCAGGTCATGTTCGACCTGAAGGAAGGCCGCGCTTCTGCTGGGGACGCCGCCCGTTACGTGAACGAGAACTCGGCGGTCAAACTCGCGGAAGCCATCAGCGGGCTGCTGCGGGATGGTCAGGCTTGCGAAAAAATGGGGCTTTTGGGCGCCGCGCGTATTGAAACTGAGCTTAATTGGGGAAAATCCGTCGAGCAGCTTTTGCGGGCTTATGCCGCCGCCTGGTCCGAGAGAGAAAATCTGAACCTTGTTTGAACAAAAATGGCTGCCAGCCTCTCACATTCTTACTCAGAGATATGATTGCTGAAACCGGAACTGCATCTGGCGGGGTGGCCGGCTTCCGCTCGGATTTTCAGGCGTTCTGGCGGGGCATCCCCTCCAAAGGCCTATTTTTTGCATTGCTGGCGGCTTGGGCGGCTTTGTTCCATTTTCTCGGCAATTCGACTTTCGGCTATGCCAAAACAAGCTCCTTATTTGGGTGGCTCAACTACTCCTACACGGCTACCCCGGATGACCAACACGGTTACCTGATCCCCTTCGTGGTTCTGGCTCTGTTTTGGATGAAGCGCGAGGAGTTGCTGGCCTTGCCCAAACGTCACTGGTGGCCCGCCCTGTTGCTCCTGGTTTTCGCGCTGCTCCTTCATGCCGGGGGCTATATGGTCCAGCAAACCCGCATCTCCATCGTCGCCTTCTTTATTGGGCTTTACGCGTTGATGGGTTTGGTCTGGGGGCCGCACTGGTTGCGGGTCAGTTTTTTCCCCGTCTCGCTGTTCGTTTTCTGCCTTCCGTGGAGTGCCGTCGCGGAGGACATCACGCATCCTCTCAGGCTGCTCGCCACAAGACTGACTTCCGGCATTTGCCACATCATTCTAGGCATAAACGTCATCCAGGATGGCACGCGTATCTTCGATGCCAACGGAGCTTACCAATATGAGGTCGCAGCCGCCTGTAGTGGGATTCGCAGTCTGACCGCAATTTTTGCTCTGACCACCATCTATGGATTCATGACGTTCAAGTCGAGCTGGAGAACACTGCTGGTCATCGCTTCGGCTTTTCCCCTGGCAGTGGCGGCCAATGTTTTGCGATTAACCAGTATCATTGTGGCCTCCGAGGTTTTTAGTCCGGCGGCGGGTAAGAGGGTCCATGAGAGCGAGTGGATCAGCCTTGTGCCCTATGTTCCTGCCATCATCGGGATGATGCTATTGGGTCATTGGTTACGGGAGGATAAAAAACCTCATCTACCCGCAGTGCAACCGTTAATCCCAGAGGCAGCCCAGAATTTATGAAACGCGATTCATGGTCTCTTTTGCTGGTGGTTTTGATGCTGATTGCCCTGACGGCTGGGTTTCTTCAGCATCGGCAAACCAGACAAAAGCTGGGCCTTCCCGGAGTCAAGATAGTTGCTCAGCCGATTTATGATACCGATGGCAATTTGCTGGCAACCAACAGCGTCTTTTTACCGGAACAGGTTTCAAACTACAAATCAGATAATCGCCCAGTCACTCAGGAAACGCTGCGCTGGCTGCCAAAGGATACCACCTACGGCCAGCGCACCTACAGGGCTCCTGACGGTTTCGAAGCGGCGTTCAACGTGGTATTGATGGGCACAGATCGCACCAGCATCCATAAACCACAATATTGCCTGAGTGGCGCCGGGTGGGCGGTAGATCCCAGCGAACTGACCACCATTGCTATCTCCGAACCGTATCCCTACCAACTCCCGGTAGCGAAGCTGACGGCCAGCCACGAAGGGGTCACACCGACGGGCGAAAAAGTCGCGCACCGTTGCGTGTACGTTTACTGGTTTGTGGCCGACCATGAGTTGACGGCGGCGCCGGGCCAGCGGATGTGGTGGATGGCGCGGGACCTGCTCCAAACGGGAGTGCTGCAACGCTGGGCTTATGTGACGTGCATTAGCTACTGTGCCCCCGGCCAGGAAGAAACTACTTTCAACCGGATGAAACCACTGATTTCGGCGGCCGTGCCCCAGTTTCAACTGGCGACAGGCGACCCGGCGCCCCTCGCGCGCAGCTTTTAAGCCATGTTAGGACGTGACCAGCAACTGCGGACCCAGTTCTTTCAACTTTTGGATGCCGTCCTATTCGCCATGGCGCTTTGGATAGCCCACCTCTGGCGCTCCACTTGGCCCGCTGAATTCTTATGGTGGCACTGGGACCCGATCGGGCCGTTCGACAAATTCAAATGGCTCTTGCTGTTGATCATTCCAGGCGCTCCAACGGTCCTCGAGGCGCAGGGCTTTTATCAGCGCCCCTTCTCCGGCCCCCGGCGCAGCACGGCGTGGATTTTGTGCAAAAGCTGCGTGATGATCACCGTCGCGGTCATTCTGGTCATGTTCCTGTTCCGGATGTACAGCCTGGCCCGCTCCGTCCCGATTCTTTTTGGGGCGATTAGCTTCGGCTTGGTTTATGCCAAGGATGAATTGCTCCGCTTGGTTTACAAAAGCAAATTTGCGCAATCGCAGCTTAAGAGGCGGGTGATTTTGGTTGGCACCCAGGGAGATACTTCGCGCATGCGCGAGGATCTGGACCACAAAGGCGTGGACAATATGGACGTGGTGGCGGAGTTGGACCTCAATGAGAGCACCCTGGGCCAACTCGTAAAATTGCTTCATGAACGCTCGGCCAACAGCGTCATCATCAATGCCAAGCACACTTATTTCGGCCAGGTAGAAAAGGCCATTCAAACCTGCGAACTGGAAGGCGTCGAGGCATGGCTGGTGGCCGACTTTTTTCAGACCCAGCTCTCCCGCACCACCTTTGATGACTTATATGGCCGGCCGGTGCTGGTCTTCCGCACCGCTCCGGAAGCGTCCTGGCAAGGGATCATTAAGCAGGCGCTGGATCGCGTCGGCTCCCTCGTTTTGCTCGTCCTGGGTTCTCCGATTTTCCTGGGCGCGGCGCTGGCCATCCGTCTCTCTTCACCTGGCCCGATTTTATTTCGCCAACAACGGTGCGGGCTCAACGGGCGCCCCTTTACCATGCTCAAGTTCCGCTCCATGGTCAGCGACGCCGAGCAGCGTCAGCACGAACTGGCCGCCCTCAATGAAATGGACGGACCCGTCTTTAAAGTCACCAACGATCCGCGTGTCACCTCCATCGGCCGGTGCCTGCGCAAGTACAGCATCGATGAGTTTCCACAACTCTTCAACGTGTTTCGGGGCGAGATGAGCCTGGTCGGACCGCGTCCGCTGCCGGTGGATGAAGTTGAGCGGTTTGACGATCCCGCTCACCGCCGCCGGTTAAGCGTGAAACCGGGGCTGACCTGCCTCTGGCAAGTTAGCGGCCGGAGCAATGTCAAAGATTTTAAAGAATGGGTGCGGCTTGATCTGGAATATATTGACACCTGGTCCCTCTGGCTCGACCTAAGAATCCTTTGGCGAACGATTCCCGTCGTTCTCGCCGGCACTGGCGCAAAATAATTTTGGCCTGTTGCTGAGCGTCGTCATTGCGATGCGGCTTAAAATAAAAAGGAGAGCCAATGACGCCAGGGCGAGGCTCAGCATTTGCGAGAGTGTAAGACCGGAATAGGCCGGCGCATTGTCTGCGCGGAGGAATTCCATGAGGAACCGGATGAGCCCATAACTCAGGACGAAAAGGCAGATCACCTGACCGGGCCAGCGCCGGCGAGGGAACCAGCAATGGAGCGCAATACAGAGGCCCAGCGCCAAACCAGCTTCGTAAAGTTGAACTGGATGCACCGGCCTCGAGCGAGCGGCGTGCTCGTCGATGAGCCCCAGCTCGCGGTGCTGCTCGAAAGCCCCCGCTTCGGGAGGAAATTGGACCGCCAACGGAAAAGCAGCGCCTGAGAGGAGGGGAACCGTTCGCACTTGCCAAAGCACTCGGGATGAAGGCAATTTCGCCAGCTCGTTCGAATTCACGCATAAATCGCCCCAGCAGCAACCGGCCATAAAGCAGCCTATTCTGCCGAACGCCAGACCCAACGCCAGGCCGGGAGCGCCCGCATCCATAATGTCTCCAATCGATAGATGCGCCAGCCGCGCGTAAACAACTGAGATGAGAATCCCAAAAATCATGCCGCCATAAAACACCATTCCTCCACCGCTGGCGGTGAAAGCAGACCATAGCGTAGCGCCTGCGGGAAAATAAAACCACCAACTGAACAGGCGGGCGCCGAATAAGCTAAACACTGCGATGAGCAATGCGAGATTATCGAGATGGGACCCTCGGAGGCCGATACGCACCCCGCGCCAGCGCATGAGTGCGTATCCCCCGATCAGCCCCAGCAGAAGGAATGCGGAATAGGAGCCAATTGCCGGATCGGAGACGAGGGTTTTGTGCATTAGGGGGAGATTTTCATCCGAGGCTTGGCCCACAACTTCGGATCAAAAAACTGGCCGGCGACACAGCTACAAAGCTGCCCCGGCCTTTGCGTTATTGGGGATTCCGCAGCGCCCCGGGAGATGGGGCTTAGGTTTTTTTAGCCTTGCACTCGCAAGACTCCGCATGGGGAACCATTGTCTTTTCGATGGCATTGGCCTTGGTCTTGCACTCGCAACTCTCCCCTCGCGGGGTCAAGCTTGGAGAAAGCACACCGAGCCCGATGGTGGCCGCCGCCACCAATTTAAGTAATGTTAACATATTTTCTGGATTGAACCGCAGAAACGCCGCTGGGCTTCCGATCTCGCCAAGCTACAAAGCGTCTCCGATCTTTGCAGCGACTTCCCCGCTGCGACTGCTGCACTTTAGCCTGTCAAAGAGATCACGCAACTCCAAAAACATGCGCTGTCTGGCGGCATCATTGCAAGGGATGTTTATGCCGCCATGGGCAGCAAGTCCTGGTGGATGGACTGCCAGGGCTGGTTGAGGTTGATGGTCAATTAGGCGAGGATGGCTGATGGTCTTCTTCTGTCTGCGAGCCGGCGAATCCGCGGCAATGGGGATCAGGGCACAGCCTTCTTGCCTTGGGTGGCTGGATAGTCGCCATCTTTTTTGGCTGTGTCGGGCGGAGTAGTCGTCGAATCAACGACTCCGGCGGCTAGCATCACCCGGCGCAGCGCCGCGATGGTTTCGAAGGACGGCTTGAAATTCCCGGGACGGTGTCCTTCCGCGATCAATAATGGCGTCCAGCCATACTTGTTCTTCCGATTCCAAATCTCGATCTTGGCTCCCTGGTCGGCAAGCAATTGCGCCACCTTCGGGAGGTTCTTGTAGGCCGCGCCGTGCATGGCGGTTTCGCCGTTGGCATCGACTGCGTTCACATCTGCGCCGAGGTTCAGGAGCAGTTGCACGGCCTCAATCACCTCCGGCTCTGTTCCGGCCGTTTCGTCCGCGGCATCCGACCCGATGCCAATTCCGCACGCGGTCATGAGCGGCGTGCAATTGTCATTATTCGCCAGCGACGGATCGGCGCCCAGTTCAAGCAGCAACCGCATGAACGCGGCGTCGGCGGTAAAGGCGGCCAGCAGGAACGGCGTCGCGCCGGCCCGGTTGAAATTACCCGGTGCCGACTTGCCATTCTTCAGCCGCGCATTCACGTTTGCTCCGTGCTCCACCAGTTTCTTGACGAACTGAAGACTGCTTAGATTTCCGGACCCAATCGAAGGCGGGTCGCCGTCGTCGCCGTCGCCCCGGGGCGGTTTGCGCACCCAACTCAGAGCGTGCAGGGGGGTGAATCCCGAACGCTGATCGTTCGGGTCAGCGCCCGCGTCGAGCAGGACCACGGCGAGGTCGAAGTGGCCGTTCTCGACCGCGAGGACGAGCGGACTGGTACCCGCCCTTGGGCTTTTGCCGGTGATTTTGCGCGGTTGCAACGTGTCGTTGACGTTCGCGCCCGCTGTTAACAAAAGTCGAACTACCTCCGCCCGTCCTTCGCGCGCGGCGAAGAAGAGCGGCGTGAATCCCGAGTCAGCGAGCGGGGTGCGGAAATCCGCTCCGGACTTGAGCAGCAACTCGACGACGGCGGCGTGCCCCTCCGCTGCCGCCCACATCAGGGCGGTCTGGCCTCGTCGTTCCCTTGCATCCACTTTCGCGCCCCGCGCCAGCAGAGCTTTCATCGGCCCGACTTTGCCGGTGCGGGCGGCGGTCATCAGCACGGTTTCTCCGCCGCGCTGACTGGTGTTTGGATCCGCGCCGGAGGCCAGAAGCAGTTCGACCAGCTCGTTGTTTCCGTTGACGCAGGCGAGAGAGAGGGGCGACACGCCATAACGGTTCGTGACGTCCGCGTCTGCGCCCGATTTCAGCAGCAGCTTCGCCGTTTCGAAATCCTCGAGATGCACCGCCCAGTGGAGCGCCGTCATGCCGTCCACCTGCGGGGAGTTCACATCGGCCTGTTGCTTGAGGAGCGCGCGGATGGTTGCGCGATCTGATTTTTCGGCGGCATCCGCGAGCCGTGACTCTGCTGCGAACGATGTAGAACCAATGATTAAAAGCAGGACAGACAATGCGAATGAGCTGGGGAACAGCCGTGATTGCAGCGGGGAGGGGTCGCGCCCCGAAGGGGCAACAACGAACCAGGTCAGGGCAACGCCCTGGGTCAATGTCAGGAAAAGGTAACCAAGCCCTGAAAGGGCGTCACCAGCGGTGCGCCAGGCTGATGTGTTGTTGCCCCGTGGGGGCAGGAGATAGGCGTGTCGTAACTCAACGGCTGTTCCTGTCCGTGCCGACAAGACGAACGCAGCGAGCGTGATCAGAATGAGCATTGCCCAGCGCATAATGCGTGACGCCACCTAGCTCAGAATCAAATCCCCAGCGGCTCAAACAATTCATCCACCTTGCCGTTGCTGTCAGCGAACGAATCGAGGTGGACGCCAGCTTTGTCGAGCAGCGTCAGGTGGAGATTGGCCAGCGGGGTCGGTTTGGCATACTTGATGTGACGACCGCCTTTCATTCCGACCGCCGCGCCGCCGGCGACCAGGATTGGCAGGTTCGAGTGGTCATGCACGTTGGGATTGCCGATGCCGCTGCCGTAAAGATAGGTCGAATGATCGAGCAAGGTGCCGTTCCCTTCGGGCGTGGCCTTCAGTTTCCCGAGGAACTCGGCGAACAACGAGACGTGGAAATGGTTGATCTTGGACATCCTCGCGATCTTGGCCGGATCGTTGCCGTGATGCGAAAGCGGATGATGCGGGTCGGGGACACCAATCTCAGGGTAAGTTCGATTGCTGGTCTCGCGCGCGAGTTGAAACGTGATGACACGGGTGACGTCGCCCTGCAACGCCAGCACCTGCAAGTCGAACATCAGCCGCGCGTGGTCGGCATACGAGGCGGGCACGCCCACCGGCCGGTCGAGGTCCGGCAGGGGATTGTTCGCGGCGTCGGTCTCGGCCTTTTGGATGCGGCGCTCCACCTCGCGGACGGTGTCGAGATACTGACTGACGCGCGCTCGGTCGCCGGGCCCGAGTTCGCGCTTGAGCCGCGCGATGTCCTGGTTAAACCAGTCGAGCAGGCTGGCGCGTTTGCGCAACGCGGTCTGGCGATCCGCGACGCTGCCGCCCTCGCCAAACAAGCTTTCAAACACAATCCGCGGATGCGCCTCCGCCGGGAGCGGCGTCGTGGGCGAGGACCACGAAAGATTGTTTTGATAAACGCAGGCGTAGCCGTTGTCGCACTGGCCGACCACTTGGAGAAGATCCATGGCGAGCTCCAACGATGGCAACTGAGTCTCCTGACCGATCCGCTGAGCAGCAATCTGATCGACGGTGGTTCCCAAGCGATAGTCCGAGCTTTCGGTCAGCTTCGCCTTGGCGGCGCTTAGGAAGGCGGAGTTAGACGTGGCATGGCTGCCGGGATAGGCGTTTTGCAACTCCAGATTCGTGATCACCGTGACTTGATCCTGGACGGGCGCGAGCGAACTGAGGATGGGCGAGAGCTGGTCAAGCGTCGCGCCGCCGGGCGGCGTCCATCGGCTTTGGTCGCAGCCCATCGGCATGAAAACGAACCCGAGCCGGCGCACGGGATTGGCTGCTGTCTTCGCCAGTGGCGTGGCCGCGGGAACCATCGCCTCCAGCAGCGGCAACGCCATCGTGGCTCCCATCCCGCGCAGAAACGTGCGCCGGGGCATAAATTTTTTCGTGATGATCATAGGGCTTTCCTCATCGTGAAAGGAGCGCTGTTGACGACTCCAAGTATGACGGACGAGAAACGAAAATCATTCATCTGCGCTTCGCGGACAATCTTACGGACCGCCGGCGCGTCAGGCGAATCGATGCCGCGACCCAGCGCGAACGTGAGCAACTTCTCCGTGAGCGTGCCGACAAAAAGCTCCGGCCGCTTCCGCAAACCTTCTTCGAGGCCAGCCACGCCAGTAAACTTGCTGCCATCCGGCAGGCCGCCGGTCGCGTCAATGGGCTGGCCGTCCTCCGTTATGCGCCAGCGGCCGATGGCATCGAAGTTTTCCAGGGAGAAGCCTACGGGGTCCATTAGATTGTGGCAACTCGCGCACGCGGCGCTGGCGCGATGCTCGGCGAGTCGCGCGCGCACGGGCAACGAGGCGGAGACGGTGTTCTCTTTCAGCGCGGGCACATTCGCCGGCTGCGGGGGCGGCGGCACTCCGACAATGTTTTCGAGAATCCATTTGCCGCGAATCACCGGCGAGGTACGGGTGGCGTACGAGGTCACTGTGAGAATGCTGCCTTGACGGAGCAATCCGCCACGCTCGCTGTCCTTGCCCAGCGCCACGCGGCGGAACTGGCTGCCGTACACGTTGAAAACACCATAATGCTTCGCTAGCCGCTCGTTCAGGAATGTGTAGTCCGCCTTGAGCAGATCGAGCACGCTGCGGTCTTCGCGAAGCAGCGCCTGGAAGTGCAGTTCCGTCTCGCGGCGGAAGGCCTGGCGCAGATTTTCGTCGAAGTCCGGAAACAACCGCAGATCGGGCGTCGTGGATTCGAGGTTGCGGAGGTGAAGCCATTGGTCGGCGAAATTCCGGACAAGGTTTTCGGCGCGCGTGCCGGCGAGCATTCGCCGCACTTGTTTCTCCAGCACCTTCGGCTTATGCAGCTCGCCACGCTCGGCGGTCGCGAGGAGTTCATCATCGGGAATGCTGCTCCAGAGGAAGAACGAGAGGCGCGAGGCCAGAGCCAAATCGCTGATGTGATAGGCCGTGCCCGGCGTGACGCCGGCCGGGTCTCGCTCGACGCGAAATAGAAACTCCGGGCTGACCAGCACCGCGCTGAGAGCCGATTCGATTCCGGCCTCGAAACCGTCTTCAACTTTCGCCTTGCGATAAAACTCCATCGGTTTCTGGAGATCGGCACTGGAGACTGGCCGCCGATAAGCGCGACGCATCAATGTCGAGAGAATGCGTTCAGCGCACTGATCTTCCTCGCCAGGCTTGGCCGGCTGGTTCACAAAAATCCGGCGGCGGCTCGGGGTGTCACCCGGTCCCTTGGCTTCGTAAGGCCCGTTGATCGAAACCTGGTAAATGGCCGGCGTCTGGCGCGGATGCCGGTGCATGTTGTAGTGGGCCTGATAGGGCTGGCGCTTTGTTTCCAGAAGCGACGAAGGATTCTTCAGGAAGGTGACCCCGAGTTGATGGGGGCCGGCCGTCACGGGCACACGCACTTTCAGATGAGCATCGACCTTCTCGAAATTCTTGTCGCCCTTCGGCGGCGCGACAGTGAGGAGGGTCAGGCGCTCACGATCCAATAACACTTCCAGTTCGTGCGGTTCGCGCAAACCTTCGACCTCCTCGTTGCGGTCGCGTGTCAGCCGGACTTGGACTTCATACTCGCCATCGCGCGGGAACGTGTAATTCAGCAACGTGCCGCCGCGCGTGCCCAGAGGCAATCCTTCGATGTGCTCCTCTTGCGTGAGGTCGGGCTGGATGCGGAAGGTGTCGCCGCCGGGGGAGCGCCGGGATGCGCCGATGGCCAGCCGGCTAATCTTCCCGGCGGCCGAGATGTAACGGTTCAACAGCGTGGGAGAGAGATCGCCGACGGTCACATTGTCGAAACCGTGGCTGGAGTCATCCTTTGGCAACAGCGCTGCGGCGTCGATGTCGAGGGCCAGCAGATCGCGGATGGTATTTTGATACTCCGTGCGATTGAGCCGCCGAAAGGTTTCGGTGCGGCCGGGGTTTGGATTCTTTTCCGCCGCGCGATCCAACGACGAGGAGAGCCTGGCCACGGCAGCATCGTAGATTTTGTCCGTAGGGCGCTCTTTGCCCACTGGGGGCATCTGGCGGGCGCGCAATTTGCGGATGACGCGCTCCCATTCGTCAGGATGCCGCGGCGGGTCATCCCGAAGCAGGCTGCCGAGATCGAGTCCGCCTTTCCTGACATCGGCATCGTGGCAACTGACGCAATAGCCGTTGACAAGCGAAGTCACCGGCGAGGCCGGGCGAGTGCGTGGCGTTTCGGACGCGATCGAGTCAACTGTCAGTCCCATCAGCAGCGACCCAAAAAGAATACGAATGTTCCGGCGAATCATGTCCGGCTCGTTCCAAAATTGACCGATGCGAAATGGTCTTTTCAACAACGCAGCATTTTATCCTTCCAGCAGGCTGCGACAAGAACAAAGGGGGAAAGGACGCGAACACACGAACACTTGCAATCCTCAGTTGCGGAGCCCACGGTTGATCTCATCACGCCGCCGCCTCCGCCAGGGGGTGGTTACGTTTGGTCTCGTTTGGTGTCGGCCCGTCGATGTTAGAGCCTGTTCTAAAATTGCGTGGGGTCCTGCGGCCAAGGATTGTGGCTACGGCCAAGGCGGCGAAGCTGGCTACCAGCGCCTACCAGGACCTTCCAGCACCTACCAGGACCTACCGAGCGGTTTCCGGCGGCGGTGGCGTCGTGGTGGTGATCGCCATCCGCACCGGGGCAGTTGGATTGCTTTGATTTGGTCCGAATGGCTGGGCACCAAAAACTTATAGGCTTTCCCAGCCTTTCGCAGCCTTGCGCGAGGCCGGGCATGTGGTCAAAATTTAACATCTGTGCTGTTATCTAGTTGGTTGAGGGTTGAGGGTTGAGTGATTCAAAACCAGAGACTTGGGGATTACACAGCAACCGCAACCATCCCAGGTGTGTGATCCGGCAAAACGTGGGGCGATTCAAATCGCCCCAGGCTTTGGGTGCCGCTTTGTGGTGAGGATGTCCCTCCACGGAGACGGCAAGCCAGACATTAACGTCCAAAAGATCGGCCATAGCGAGCAATGTCGTCCTCCTCCTCCAATTTGGCGACGGTCTCGTTGTTCATCTGCTTGAGCAGAGGCCCGCCCTTGCCGCGCACCAAAGGGAAGGGACAAGGCTTCGCTTTGCCCCCATTTCTGGCTTTCGGCGCAGTCAGGTAGGCGGTCAAAGCGGAAGTCACCAAATCTTTCATTTTCAAACCCTCCATCGCTGCTTTGGCTTTCACCCTCCTGAAGAGGAGGTCTGTAATTTCCAAGGTCGTTCGGAGCGCGGACAGCCTTGTCCGCGCATAGAAGGCGAGGAGGCGGTTCGCGCGGACAGGGCTGTCCGCGCTCCTTGGTTGTGCGGAGCGATTCGGAGTTTCTTTATGTCGAACCGGCGTTTTTTCTTTATGTTTGACGTAAAGAATGCGCGAGTAAAACCTCTTGAATCCTCGCGTTTTCGGGGAGT
>JBBRPK010000035.1:0-41504 GCA_038228235.1 Verrucomicrobiota bacterium | reverse complement strand
GAGCCAAGGATTTCTGGGGGCCGAGGAAGACGCCGTGATGATATTGCCCCGATAACCGCCGTTGTTTCTCCTCCTTCCGCTTCCGCCCCTCTGGGATTTGACTTCGCCGCTCTAGCCCCGGGTTGAGGCTGGTACCCCCCCCTGTAAAAAAGTTGTCGCAAGGCTCGTTTTTGCGCTTGTAACTGATAAGCCTTAATACTATTCAGTGAAGCGGGCCTGCAAAATCGCCCTTGTAACTGCATGAAAACTCCTAAACACCCCACCCTGATCCGCCGCTTCCTCCAGGCCCGCCAAAAACAACTCCAGGCCAAAAGCCCCGTGCTGGCCGCCAGCCTCGTGACCATCCGCCGCGCTTGCGGCAATCCCAACTGCCGCTGTGCCCGAGGCAAAAAGCATCTGGGCTATTATCTAACCTGGAAAGTTAAGGCCAAAACCCACACCGCTTACGTCCCGGTGGATCTGGTTCCCCAAGCTAAACAATGGACTCAAGAACACCGCCGCCTCAAACAACTGGTCCGCGAACTGACCCAACTGTCCCTGGCGCTGATCCAAACCCATGTGACTGCCCAGCGGCGCAAGCGCGGAAGGTCATAGCCCTGGCCCGGACCTTCCTCAAAACCGTCCGCCACTTCTTCCCGGAACTGCCCGGCTGGCTGGACCAACTACCCGACACCCGTTTCCAGCCCATGGTCGAGTATCACCGCCGTTTCCTCTGCTGGTGGGGGTTGCTCCTCTTCGGCTTGGGGTTAGGCAGCCGTCGTTCCGCCGACAACGACCTGCGCGACCTGGAATGCGCCATTCTCCACAACCTCAATCTCTTGGCCGGCACTGAGCAAGATTCCCTGCCGGTCACCAAGACCCTCGATCATTTTATCGGACACGTCGGCAGCGCCGCCTTCGCCCAACTGCGCGATCAGCACACTCGGCGGCTGATCCGCATGAAAGCCCTGGACGATTTCCGTTTCCAGGGCGACTTCGTTGCCGCCGTGGATGGCACGGGCTATCTCAGCTTCAGTCATCACCATTGTTCCCAGTGCCTGACCCAGAAGCACTCCTCAGGCACCATTTCCTATCTCCATCCGGTCTTGGAAGCCAAGCTGCTGACGACTAGCGGCCTGGCTTTGTCCTTAGCCAGTGAGTTTATCGAAAATCCTCCGGGTCGCTCCCCGACCGATTATCAGGAGCAAAAACAGGACTGCGAGCTCAAGGCCTTCGATCGCCTAGCCGCCACACTCAAAAGCTCCTTCCCTCAGTTGCGCCTGTGTCTCAGTTTCGACAGCCTCTATGGCTGTGGCCGTGCCTTCGCGGTCTGCCAAAAGCATCACTGGCACTTCGTGGTCACTTTCAAGGAGGGCCGCACCCCCGACCTGTGGCGGGAGTTTCAAGCCCTCTTGAAACTCTGCCCGGAGCAAAAACGGACCACAACCCTGCCAGACAGAACTCGTCGGGTTTATCGATGGGTGGAGCAGTTGCCGTATATCGACAGCGAAAAACGGTCCTGGACCTTGGGGGCCATTCTCTGCGAGGAAACCTCTCCCACCGGTGAAAAAACTACCTTTGCCTGGCTGACCAATTTGGCGGTCAACCGGGATTCGGTCATCGCCATTGCCGACCAAGTCGGCCGGCTACGCCAAAAAATCGAAAACGAAGGCTTCAACGTTCAAAAAAACAGCGGCTTGAACCTGGAGCACGTCTTCAGCCAAAACTGGGACCACGCCAAGGCCTATTATTACCTGCTGCAGATCGGCCATCTGCTCATGCAACTGTTGCACCATAATAGTCTGCACCGGGCCTTGGCTAAAGAGTATGGCCAATCCAGCGTCCTGGCTCTCTGGGGCGCGCTCAAGAAAATCCCTCAGCGCTTATTGGAAGCGCTCCGTTACTACCTGCTGGCACAGGCCGATTTCGACCTGACCGCCGCCGCTCGTTGCCACATCGGCTTGAACAGCTCTTGAACCGCCGGCTGAAGGTGAGCCCAGGTTCAAGCCGCTGACAGCGCCCTCTCGATCCAGCAGGATCGAGCAATCACTCGCCGTCCCCACGTTTTCTCCCGCTCCGCGCACCGCCCACGTCGTATGCCACCTTCAGCCGGGCGCAGGCGGGTATTTCACGGCGCTGATTTACCCAGGGTTGCTCTCGCAGACTCGTTGACCCTGGGCTATTATCTTTCGTCCCTTTGGGGCTTTATTTTGGTGGGGAAAGGCCGCGCTGCGAGAAGGACCTGGGCCAATGCTTTCTTGACTCAAGGCCCATCGCTTCTATGATGTGCGCCACGTTTGCGACCAATCACTTATAACATGAATACGACTATCGCTGATATTCAAGCCCGCGAAATCATCGACTCGCGCGGCAATCCGACCGTCGAGGTTGATGTCCTTCTCTCCAATGGGGCGGCGGGCCGGGCTGCGGTTCCCTCCGGGGCCAGCACGGGCGAACATGAGGCGCTGGAGTTGCGCGATGGTGACGCGAAGCGGTATGGGGGTAAAGGGGTTTCCAAAGCAGTCAACAATGTGGCGCAAAGAATCCTGCCCACTCTGCGGGGGGTAGATGCCATAGACCAGCTCTCGGTGGACCGCATTATGATCGAGCTGGACGGGACGGAGACCAAATCCAAGCTTGGCGCCAACGCCATTCTTGCCGTCTCACTGGCCAACGCCAAGGCCGCGTCAGAGGCGCTGGGGCTGCCGCTTTTCAAATATCTAGGCGGGCCGAACGCCAAAGTCTTGCCGGTGCCGATGGCCAACGTCATCAATGGCGGCGCCCACTCGGACGCGCCGATTGATTTTCAGGAATTCATGATCGTGCCCAAGGGTTTCGAGACTTTTTCAAAAGGGCTGGAAGCGATCACGGAAACGTTCCATGCCCTCAAAGCGGTGCTAAAGAAGAAGGGGCTCTCCACCGCGGTCGGCGACGAAGGCGGCTTTGCTCCCAAGCTCGATAGCGCCGAGGCGGCCATCGAAGTAATTTTGCACGCCATCAAGGGCGCTGGATATGAGGCAGGCAAGGAGATCTTCCTTGCGCTCGACGTCGCCTCCTCGGAGTTTTACGACGCTAACACGGGGAAATACGTGTTCAAGAAGAGCAGCGGACAAAAGTTAAAGGGGGATGAGCTGGTTGATTTCTATGCCACACTCATAAGCAAATACCCCATTATCAGCATCGAAGACGGCTGCGCCGAGAACGACTGGAGGGGTTGGAAGGCGCTCACCGAAAAATTGGGCGATAAGATTCAATTAGTGGGCGATGACTTGTTTGTTACGAATGTGAAGTTTCTCCGCAAAGGCATCGACGAGGGGATCGCCAATTCGATTTTGGTGAAGGTGAACCAGATCGGTTCGCTGACCGAAACGCTCGACGCGGTCGAACTCGCCCAGGATAACGCCTACACGGCGGTTATCAGCCATCGCTCCGGGGAAACCGAGGACGCCACCATCGCGGACATTGCCGTGGCAACTAACGCCGGCCAGATCAAAACCGGCTCACTGAGCCGGACGGATCGAGTGGCCAAGTACAATCAACTCTTGCGTATTGAACAAATGTTGGGGCGCAACGCCGTTTACGGGGGGAAGTTCTAAAGCTACTTCTTGACCCGAGCGCTCCCGTCCGAGCCGAAATCCTGGTGGCATTGGTTACTTAGTCTGGTCGAATTTGTGCAGGTGACCAAACTGGCTCCACTCCGCGACGATCAGGTTCCCATTCTTGTCAATCGAGGCGCCGTGCGGTGAGTTGCAAATGCCCTCCTTCCATTGATCGGGGGGCAACCCGAAGTTGGCGCGCTGTTTTTCGTTGGGGTTGTCGCCCACCTGGGCTACGATTTTGCCTTCTTTATCCAAGACGGTGACCCGGCCTTGCAACTCCGGAAATACCGCGTAATCGCCCCGAATATGCACCGCGGCAGGCATGCGAAGGCCCTTCTGAATCACTCTCACGAAATTCCCCTCCAGGTCCCAGTATTCGACCCGGTTATTGTTCCGATTGCAAACCAGCAACAGCGGCTGGGCCGGCCGTGTATCCAACGCAATCCCATGGCAGGTATTGAACTTTCCTTCTTCTGCGCCGGGGCCGCCGAAGGCTTTCACGAAGTTCCGGGCCTTGTCGAACTTTAGCACATAGTTCGCTCCATATCCGTCCGCGACAAAAATCGAGCCGTCTGGAGCGACCGTGACCGCGCACGGCTTGAAACCGTTGGCGTCTTTATAGATGCCCGCTTCCTTCGGGAATTCGATGGCCCATACGCGCTCGCCATTCAGCTTGAGCTTGATTACCTCATGATCCGACGGCCGGGCAGCGTAGATGTATTCCTCGCCATTTTCCTCGCGCACTTCCAGGCCATGAATTCGTGTTGGCCCGACGGCGCGCAGGAATTTACCTTCCGGTGAGAATACCACCATGCCGCGGGCGGTGTCGGTGCTCACGTAGCTGTTGCCCGCTTTATCAATGACGGCGCCGCCGTGACACGGGCCAAGCGATTGCCCGCCCGGAGTTTGCTCGAAGAAATTGGGGACGATGGAATATTTCAGCTCTCCGGCATGAACCAGAGTAGAAATAAGGGTGAAGATGCTGATCAGAGAAGTTGTAATGCGATGCATAGTTTTAGTTGTTCACTGCGGGGAAAATAGTAGAGATCCCAACGCATTTACAACCACCAATTCGTGTGAGGCGGCCTGGCTAACAGGGCCACTGACAAAGTAGCGATCGGGTCAGGTAGCGAGGGTTGCACGCCGGCGCCCTCCCACAGCGCTCGACGTGCGGTTTTCCGCATCCGCCGGTTGAACGCAGCGGCCCTCTACGTGGTGGCCGCGAGGTCTGACGGCATCCAAAACCCAAGCTTCTGCAACACCGCGTTGCTCAGTGCGGTCTGCAGGCCAAGACTCCCAGCTATGCGCCAGGGTCCTTTGGAACTGCGCGCCGCTACTTTGTCTCTGAGCCTGTTCCTGCCCTGGCGATAGTTTCACTTAGCCATTGACTTCCGGGGCGCATTTTTCTACGTTGTTTTTCCCCTTACGGGGGCGTAGCTCAATTGGTTAGAGCGCTGCCCTGTCACGGCAGAGGTTACGGGTTCGAGCCCCGCCGCTCCCGCCAGTCTTCGGCGGTGGGTTCTTTTGGAGCCGACGACGCTGGTCGCGGCGGCGGGAACAGCCCGCGAGGGTCACGATTCGAACCATCAAAGCGCGGCAATGCGATCACGTGGCGCAGGCGCCCTGGGTGGATCGCTGAGCTACTTGCTACCGCGAAGCCTCTTGAAGATCAGCGTGTTCGAGTCTTCGGATACTACGGGTTACGGTAAAAACCGCGGGTTGATCACCCCATTTCGCAAGGTTATTGCCGGGGCTATAGTTGAGATATGTCTACTGAGACCATCCTCATTATTTTGGTTGTGGTACTGTTGCTCGGCGGTGGCGGATTCTATTATGGCAGACGACGCTAGTCAGTCGCCGAAACATCGCGGACTCGTGGGTGAACAACCTCTCCCCGGATGACGTGTTGTCTGAGGCCCGGACCTTGTATGACTGGTGGTCGTCCCTGCCGACCGACGAGAAACGAAGTGCTTTAGCTCTCCCGGACCGAAAGATGAAAGGCCCGGCGGCAGACGCCAAGGAGGTGGGGGTGAGGAACCCCGCAGAAGAAACAATCTGCCCGCCGGACCTAAATCCAATGTTGCCAGTTTAGAAGTTCAATCCTCCCCTGGAATCAGACAACCGCTCTTTTCTTTGTCCGCGAGATGACTACACGCGGCCTTCAAACCAAACAACCGTAGCAGGCGACGCGCGTCGGCTCTGATCCTTCGGGGGAAAATAATGAGCCGGCTCACGCCGGCTGCTACAATTCATTCGTAGCATCCAGCGTGAGCTGGATCATTTCTCTTCCCTGGCTGCCTCGCCCGCTCCAACGCCCCAACCTGGGGAAAAATAATGAGCCGACTCACGTCGGCTGCCAGGAGATTCTTCAAAGTGAAGATATTGCTGGTTGTTTTGCTGGCCAAGGCGAGGAGGGCATGGCTGGGAGCAGCGGACCAGGCGAACATAGTGTTAGCCAGAAAGGCCAGGTGCTGGCTGCGGATGCCAGCACCGGGGATATGGAGCTGGGACATCGCCGGAACTATTCACCGACGCAACGGATCTATTTGGATCAGTTGGAATAAGGAGATTACAATCCGTATGCTGGCGGGCTGGTGCTTGTGCCGTTGTTCCAGCGTAACGATTTTCTGCCGGCGTTGAGCAAGGTGATCACGATGTGTGGGAGGGTGCCGGGGCGCAATCCCCGGCACTCGACCCGATGGAACGACGTGGAATCCTTCGCCTCGCACTTGCTTGAAAGCGGGGGCGACGCCCGGACTCCCGGCAGCCTGAATAGAAACGCCGTTTTCCACGTCGGAATGGGACTGCTTCGCATGATTTGGAAACAACGCCCTTTGAAACGGACCTTTGCCGAGTATAGCGGTAAAGGCTTCACAATCTCTCAATGGACGGCCTCTGTCCTCATTGGTTTGATTTTCGGGCTCCTCTCGGCGACTGGGGCGCAAGCGAAATCTGCTTCCATCAAAGCCCGCCCCCCCATCGATTTCAATCGCCAGATTCGTCCTATCCTCTCTGAAAACTGCTTCGCTTGCCATGGGCCGGACAAGAACAAGCGCAAAGCGGGCCTAAGGCTGGATCAGAAGGAGAGCGCCACCAGCAAATTGGAATCCGGCAGCGTGGCCATTGTCCCAGGCGATGCGGCCGCCAGCAAGGTTCTCAAACTGGTTTCGAGTGGGGATGACGATGAAAGAATGCCGCCGAAAAAATCCGGGAAGAAGTTGACTAAGGAGCAGATTGAGTTACTTGGTCAATGGATTGACCAGGGAGCGCCATGGAAGCAACATTGGTCGTATATTCCGCCGCAACGCGCGCCGCTACCCGCCGTGAAGAACAAGCTTTGGCCGCGCACCGATATCGATTACTTTATTCTGGCTCGCTTGGAAGCGGAGAAGCTGCGGCCCTCGCCGGAAGCAGACAAATCGACGCTTCTCCGCCGCGTCTCCTTTGACTTGACGGGGCTGCCGCCCACCATTGCCGAGGTGGACGCATTTCTGGCGGAGAAAAGTCCCAAGGCATACGAACGCGTTGTGGATCGGCTGTTGGCTTCGCCGCAGTTCGGTGAACGCATGGCGCAGCAATGGCTGGATTTGGCGCGCTTTGCCGATTCGGATGGCTATCACGCGGATAATCCCCGATCGATGTGGCAGTATCGGGACTGGGTCGTCAACGCCTTTAATCAAAACACACCTTTCGATCAGTTCGCCATTGAACAATTAGCCGGGGATCTGTTGCCTAAACCCTCGCTGGAACAGCGCGTGGCGACGGCCTTTAACCGGAACGGAATGAGCAGCACCGAGGGCGGCGCTGATCCCGATGAATATGCCAACAAGTATGTCACCGATCGCGTGAACACTTTTGGCACGGTTTGGCTGGGGTCCACCATCGCTTGCACCGAATGTCACGACCACAAATACGATGCATTCACGCAGAAGGAATATTATCAGTTCTACGATTTCTTTAATCAAATTGCCGAGAAAGGCCTGGACAGCGATCCTGCTCCTCCTTTCATTAAAGTTCCCAATCCCGAACAGAAAACCGCTCAAACCAAGTTGCTCGGCGAAATCACCTCTCTCGAATCGCAACGAAAAGCGTTGCAGGCCAAAAAGGACAAGGATCTTGATGGGGCACAAGCTAAGTGGGAACAGAAGTGGCGCCAAGCCGCCCTCGCCCATTGGGTCAGCCTTGAGCCAGCAGAATTTTCTGCCGCCAGCGGCGCTCAGTTACAGAAATTGGACGACCAATCCCTGCTGGCAAGCGGCACCAACGCCGACAAAGAAACTTACGAAATCACGGTCAAAACCTCTCGACGGGATGTCACCGCTCTGCGGCTTGAAGCCTTGATCGACGACAGCTTGCCGCTGAAAGGGTCCAGCCGAAACACAAACGGGAATTTTGTCCTGAGCAGCTTTGAAGCTGAAGCGACCAGCGCTGATCCGGCCAGGGAAACACCCTCGGACACGGGCTTGCGGTGGGGGACATGGTCAGCCTTAGGTCCTTTTAAAGCCGCCTCCGCCAAGGAGGTCTTTGAAAAGGCCTTCTTCAAAGAGGAGGAGATTGACCTCGCCAAGACCTACGAAGACGGAAAGTTCGCCTGGACCGAAAAACCAGAATGGACCAATGGGGTCGTGCAACCGCTCTCAGGAGAGAACTTGGTCACCTATCTTTGCCGGAGCATCAACGTAAAGACGGCGCGGTATCTCACTATTCCGCTCGGCTGCGATGGCGGCATGCAAATCTGGCTCAACGGCATAAAACCATTCGGGAACAAAATCTTTAAGGGCATCACGCATGATCCGGATGAAGTGCTGCTCTGGCTGAAGGCGGGAGAAAATAAATTATTGCTGAAAGTCCATCACGGGAACGGCGAGTATGGTTTTTATTTCGCCCCGCCAGGCGGCTCCGTGATTCAATATCCCGTGGCATTCGCAACCGCGGCTGCTGACTACAACCAAAAGGATCTGCATGTCCGCACTGCCCTGGATGAAAAGCCGGACCTGGGCTGGGGAGTCGACGGGCAGGACGAAAAAAACAGGGTGCACCATCAGGCCGTTTTTGTTGCCAAGTATCCGGTTGGTTTCGACGCGGGAACAGTTCTGAAGATAAGCTTGAAGTTCAATTCATCCAAGCAACCGAAGGCCTTAGGGCGGTTCCGGTTGGGGCTCACCACGAATGGAGGTTGGGAGGAATTTGCCGCTTTCCCGCAGGCAATTCAAACCACACTTTTCGCTGAGGGAGGGAAGAGCACTGACGGGCAAAAAGCGGAGCTACAGGAATATTATCGGGATAATTTTTCGCCTGACCTCAAAGCACTCAATCAAAAGCTCGCCGACACCCGCAAAGCGGAAAAGGAGTTAAACGGAAAGATACCCACCTTGCGGGTGATGGAAGATATGGCCGAGCTTAGACCCACTCAAATCCGCATCCGGGGTGACTATCGCAACAAAGGCGACCGGGTGACCGCCGGTGTTCCTCACATCCTGCCGTCATTGCCTGCCACTCCTAAAACGAATCGCCTGGCTCTTGCCCGATGGCTGGTCGATCCAAACCATCCGCTCACCAGTCGCGTGGCGGTAAACCGTTATTGGCAACTTTACTTCGGGACCGGATTAGTCAAGACGGGGAATGACTTTGGCACCCAGGGAGAACTGCCCTCACATCCAGAACTGCTGGACTGGCTCGCCCGGGAATTCATCGAAAGCGGCTGGGACATCAAAGCGTTGCAAAAGAAGATCGTGCTTTCGGCCGCTTACAGGCAATCCTCGAAGGTCACCAAGGACCTGCTGGCACGCGATCCCAGTAATCGGCTGTTAGCACGAGGGCCACGGTTTCGCTTTTCCGCTGAAATGATTCGCGACAACGCGCTGGCCATCAGCGGGCTTCTGGATCGGGCACACCCGTTGGGAGGGCCAAGCGTCCGGCCCTATCAACCAGCGGGCTTATGGGAAGACAAGATGTTCGGCGGAAATAAATATGAGGAAAGCAAAGGCCCCGACCTCTACCGCCGCAGCCTCTACACGCTTTGGAAGCGCACCGTTCTGAATCCCACCTTGATGACCTTTGACGCTCCCGATCGCGCCCTCTGCACCGAACAGAGGAGCATGACCTGCACTCCGTTGCAGGCATTCGTGACCATGAACGAGAAGACCTTCCTCGAAGCCTCGCGCGTCTTCGCCCAACGCATTGTAAAAGAGGGTGGGCAGGGCTTTTCTCAGCGTCTGGGCTTCGCGTTTAAAGTGGCGTTGGCCCGCCCTCCGCAGGCCAGGGAAGAAAGAGTTCTCAGAGCCGTTTACGACGAAATGTTGGCGAATTATCGAAAGGACCTGAAGGGCGCCGTCGATCTGATGAGCGCGGGAGAGTCCAAGCCGGTCGAGGGCTTGGATGGTCTGCAACTGGTGGCCTGGACGACGGTCGCTAACACTATTTTTAATTTGGACGAAACCTTGACTAAGGAATAACGATGAAAGAACTCGAAGAGGACATTCTGCGCCACATGACGCGGCGTCATTTTTTTGGCCGCACGGCCAAAGGCATCGGCACTCTGGCCCTGGCTTCCTTGCTGCGAGCGGACCTTTTCGCCGCTGGCAAGAAGGCGGGATCTTCTCCGCTGCCGGGATCGCACGGGCATGGAATCCTCAATCCGCTGCATTTCGCGCCTCGCGCCAAACGCGTCATCTATTTGTTCATGTCCGGAGCGCCTTCGCAGTTGGACCTGTTTGATTACAAACCAAAATTGATCGAATTAAATGGGAAACCCATGCCGGAAAGTTTTACCAAAGGCCAGCGGATTGCCCAACTGGCAGGACAGAAGCTCACGTGCGTGGGAAGCAAATTCAAGTTTCAGAAATATGGCAAGTCGGGCGCGGAGCTTTCTGAGTTATTGCCGCACATTTCGACCATGGCGGATGAAGTGGCCATTGTTCGCTCCATGCATACGGAGGCGATTAACCACGATCCGGGCGTGACGTTGATGCAGACCGGTTCGTCGCAGGCCGGTCGGCCGTCGATGGGTTCCTGGATTTCCTATGGACTGGGCAGTGAGAACGAGCAGCTCCCGGCTTTTGTCGTCCTCACCTCCGGCGCGGGGCAGGATCAACCCTTGCTCTCCCGATACTGGGGCAGCGGTTTTCTGCCTAGCAACCAGCAGGGCGTCGAATTTCGCTCGCAAGGGGAACCGATTTTATTCGTCTCCAATCCGAAGGGAATGAACGACAAGATTCGCCGTCGTCTGCTGGATGGCGCGCGCCAATTGAACGAAATGAAATTCCAAGCGGTGCAGGACCCGGAGATTGCCACGCGGATCGAATCTTTTGAGATGGCTTACCGCATGCAAACGAGCGTTCCGGAGCTGATGGACCTGAAACAGGAGCCGCAGAAAGTTCTCGAAGAATATGGAGCGGAGCCGGGCCAATCTTCATTTGCGAATAATTGTCTGCTCTCGCGCAGGCTCTTGGAGCGGGGCGTGCGGTTTGTGCAGCTTTATCATCGCGGCTGGGACCAGCACACCAACCTCCCGGCTGAAATCGCCAAGACCTGTCAGAAAGTGGATCGCCCGACGGCGGCGCTTCTTCAGGACCTGAAACGGCGTGGCCTGCTCGAGGATACCCTCGTCATCTGGGGCGGCGAGTTTGGGCGCACGCCGATGAATCAAGGCGACATGGCCAACGGCAACTATGGCCGGGACCATCACATGAAAGCCTTTACCCTTTGGATGGCTGGCGGAGGCATCCGCCCCGGCATCACCGTGGGCGCGACGGACGAATTGGGCTATGAAGCGGTGGTCGACCCGGTCAGCGTCAACGATTTCCAAGCCACAGTCCTGCGCTGCATGGGGGTGGATCACGAAAAGCTCACCTATCGTTCCCAGGGCCGCGATTTTCGGCTAACAGATGTCAGTGGCGAAGTAGTCCGAAAGCTCCTGGTTTAAAAAGGGTCCATCGCCCGCGCCCGGAGCCTAACATGCACGGCCCTGGGCAAGCGGACCTTCGCTCTCCTACAGCGAGAGAGCGAACTGGCTTGAGGCTGGACCAGTGATTACTCCTTCACAGTGATGTTGTTCACCACGTCCTTGACCCCGGTAACGTTTTTGGCCAAATCGGAAGCGCGGTCTTTTTGAGAGCGTTGAGTTACAAAACCGCTCAACTGAACAGTGCCCTTGAAGGTGCTGACCTTGACGTCGGGATATTTATAAACGCTATCTTTAGACAAGGCAGTCTTTACGCGGGTGGTGGTGGCCGTATCGTCAATGTGTTCTCCCGTGCTTTGTTCATAGCGGTTGCCCGCACAACCCGCGAATCCACCCACCGCGGTGGCTAACACAATGGCCATTCCCAAGCTTTGAATATTTTTCATAATCCCTTTTTATTTGTCTTTTATCGTTGTTTACTGCGGCTTTGGCCGTTCCTGTTCCGCTCAGCCCTCACCTTGCGAATCCGGACGCCATGTTGCGTTCGCTAAAGCTAACCGTGTGCCGAAAGCCAAAACTCCTTGTATATCGGATAAACCCCAGCAATCTCATAGCAAAGGGCGCAGCTTATGACGAGGCGGAGCACGAACTCTCGCAATTTGCAACAGGGATGGATTGCAAACTGCAATCCTTCTTTTAGCTCTCTAAAGCGTGATTTTCTCTCGTTTTGTTCTTTTTTTATGCGGAAGTACTGGCTGGCGGGGGTTGGCACTGGCAACGTTGGTGGTTATAAAACCGAAAAATAAGTTTGCAACGAACCTGATTCACTTCAGGTAAGGGCGGATGATTGATGTCCACAGGTCGTATCCCTTGGCATTCATGTGCAGCCGATCGGGACCAAAGATTTCGGGACGCGGTTTATTGTCCTCGCCCAGCATCTTTGGGAAAACGTTAATAAAGGTGAGGTTGGAGTTTTGAGCGGCATACTGAGCGATCAGCGCGTTCGCCAAGGCCACCTCTTTGACTTGGGCCCAGCGCGCCGGATTTGGAGCGATCGAGATGTAGGCGATGGAAGTTCCTGGCAATGAGCTCCGGACCCGTTCCACAAAAGCTTTGAAGTCCGTGAGAACTTGCTCAGGACTTTTTCCCGCGTTGATGTCGTTTCCTCCCGCGTAAAAAATGATTTGCTTCGGCTTATATGGCACCACGATGCGGGCGGCGTAGTTTACCGAATCGGCAATGTGCGAACCTCCAAACCCGCGGTTGATAACTCGATTGCCCTGAAAATCACGGGCCAGGGTGGCCCACAGGCGAATGCTCGAACTCCCGATGAAAAGGATCGCTCCCTGCGGTGGCGGGTTGGTCCTGTCCATCGCTTCGGAAGCTTGAATTTCCGATTCAAATCCAGAAGGAGCATTCTGGGCCAGCGACGACCCGATGCTCGCGCTCAGCCAGAGAAGAAACACACTGTGATTTAAGCGCATGGCTCGATTGTGCCAGCGTCGTTGAGTTTGACAATGGGGAACAGGCTCTCTCTTTCTGAGCGCTTCTTTAGTCCGCAGAGTCAAACGCGCCTCAGTGTAATGTCTTCGACTCGGCAAACCCTGGGGTTGGGGCCTCCGTTTTCACGCTCGCCGAACTCCTCGATTACCACGCGTTCGTTTCCTGGCAAGCCACCAAGCCTCCCCGGCCGCAACGCGGCTGCGGCTGCCAACGACCTGTTTCGGCTTTTTCGGACTTTTGGTTGCAGGGGAAAAAGTTACCGCCTAACCTGAGGCGGTGAAGCTCTCGGTCAAAAGCGACTACGCGGTTCGCGCGGTGAATGGGTTGGCGCGGCATTATCAGGATGGCCAACCGCAACGCGCCGAATCTCTGGCCGGCAAATTCGGCATCCCGCCCAATTACCTGGCCCAGATTTTAATTGAGTTAAAATCAAATCAAATCGTGAAGAGTATCCGCGGCAAAGCCGGCGGCTACTTGCTGGCCCGTCCGCCGGCCGAGATCACTCTGGGCGAGGTACTGCGCGCCATTCACGGCGAGATCTTTGATTCGCCTGCCCTGAGCGACTTGCAATGCCCTCCCGAACTGCGCAAGGCATGGAGAAAATTGCAAACGACCTTGGACGAAGCCGCTGATGCCATCACCTTCCAGCAATTGCTTGAGGAGAGCGCCGAGAAGGAGAAGATGTATTATATTTAGTGTTTCCGCGTTAGCACTCGCGGACCTACCCAGCGGGTGTTGTATTTCGTGATCCAGCCGTCATTTCCAAAGTGAGGACGGAGTTGTTCTCCATACGTTTGATCATCCATCCCATTCCAGGGCAGGGGTTCCACAGTCCAGCCCAGTTGGGTGTGCAAATCCGCATCCTTGTCCCAACCCACGGAATAAATGAAAAAATCGCGGACGGCCCCGGGAGGTTTGGCCGGCAAGCGGCGGGCCGAGAATCGAAGTGTTAGTTCATCACCGCTGTTGATCAACACCAGGGACTCATCGCGATTCGTGACCAGTTCCTGCACGTCCCCATAACGGGTGCACCAACCGGAAGGAATGGCCCGCCAGGGGGCGGAATCAGGGACCTGATCATGCATCGGCGTTTGGGGCACAAACCAAGGGACCTTTTCCAAATCACTGATGCCATGCCAGTGGAGGTTCGCTGTGTCTGGGGCAAAGCTTGCAAGATGCGTCTCCGCCGGCTTGGCTCGCTCGAACAGGGCGATCCGATCCCAATGAATTTCAAACGCGGTGGTCAACCGCAGCTGCCGGCTGCCCGAAGGAAGTTTTCCGGCCAAATCCACGAGAATCGTTTTGGTCTTTCCGGCCGGCGCGCCGACCACCACATCCACCGGCTTCCAATCCCCCGCGCTGATCTCAACTTCCAATTTCGGAAATGGAAATGGCAAATCGGGATCTTCAGAGGCAACCAGGTTCGCCGTCGCCCCGCCAAACCGGAGCCAGCCAGTCAGGGCCAGCACGAGCGGACGCCCGACCGAAAGGGCGCCGAAATCAAGAGTGACGCCGTGCGGCTCCGCCAGACCGCGCAGGTGTGTGCCCCGCAACTTGCTTGGGGACAAAATCTTGCCGTCGTTTTCCGTTACGAGTGAGGTAACATCCTCCCCATCCAGGCGCGTAGCTTTCAGCAGGGGCTGACGACGATGAAGCGTGATTATTTCGCTGAGGGGAAACGGTTTGGACGGACAAAGCTTATCTGTCGGATGCACCTCCGTCCCGGCAGGATGATCAACCACCACCAATTTCGCTTCATCCAAATAGAGCACTTCGCGCAATTCTTCGGTGATTTGCAGAGTGTAATACCCATCGAGCGGCTGGAACAATCGTTCGTCCCCCAGCCAGACATACTCGTCGGGATCGGCCTCGATATAGCGGTTCTCAGTTAAAGGCAAGCCGAGCGGAGATGCTCCCAGAATGTCGCTGACGAATCGGAACTGCTCTCCATCCCAGGCATAAAGATAAGGGCACGAAGTATCCTGAATTTGCAATTCGCCGATGCTCACCACGACCCGCGGTTCAACTTTCACATCCACCGTCGATGGATTCAAGCTTAGCCAGCGGACCGTGATCGAATCCAACTGCGGGTGTTGTCCAACACCGATCTCCACCGGCAACGTGGACACCCGCCGCGCCAGGCGCATTCCGCCGGCGGCGACATCCACGCGAATGCCAATGCCACTGGCGTTGGACCTTGTCCCCGCCAGGTGAAGCTTAAGCTGTCGATTCGCATTACCGCCGTCATTGCGCAAGAGCATCAAGCTGTGGTCTCCGAGCGTCAGCAAAAGGTCTGTGTCACCGTCGTTATCAAAATCCGCGGCATTGACGCTTTCGACAGGGCCGATTTTTTCGAGGCCCAGCGGCTTGGTCACTTCCTGAAAACGCCCTCCTCCCAGGTTGCGCCAGATCCGCAAGCCAGGACCGGTGGCCACGATGTCCAGCCAGCCATCATTGTCATAATCAATCAGCGTGAGAGAAGTTACCACCCAATTAGCCAAGGGAAGGGTGGTTCTCTGTTCGACTCCATTGAAAACGCAGACCAGTTTGTCGGGCGCGCCCACCACGAGGTCTGGCCGCAGATCCTGATTCAGATCGCCGACCGCGATGACGCTGCCCGCCGGCCAGTCAGTGGGACTATTCGTATCTGTGAGTGGGCCGCCACGCATTTTGGTGAGCAAGAGGGGCGCTGCGCCTTCACGGGAAATGAAAAGGTCTGGCAAGTCGTCGCCGTTCCAGTCATCCATAGCCAATTGACGCAATCCCGTCGCCGAAGAGGGGAGGCCGATGTTAGTTGTGATCTCGCTGAAATAAGGATAAATCGCCGTTTCCTTCACCAGGTTGCGGAAAAATCGCAGGCCATTGCTGCCCTGGCTCAGCGTCATGAGGCCGAGGCTCCCAGTAAAATTGAGGTCCATGAGTAAGCCATTGGTCGCCGAGAGATCCGCCATCTTCGCTGCCTTCGTCACATCTGTGAAGGCGCCGTTCGTGGAAAATTTAAACACATGCGAGCCGCGCTCGCCGAGCACAAGCATGTCCTCGACCCCGTCATTATTCAGATCACCAACCAGACAGCGGCTGTATTTGGCGCCTTCAATGCCGGGCCGGGGCATGCCGAGCGGCTCAAAGATACCGTTGGAATTAATGAGGAGGCGGAACGCGTTACTTTCCCCCACCAGCACGCTGTAGCGCCCATCGTGTTGGAGGTCGATGATGCCGACGGGGCCATGATAGTTTTTCGCGCCAGCGCCGAAGGCCGAAGCGGTCGCGTCCGCAAAAGCTATTTTCGCCCCCTGGGGATCGGGGAACTCCAACTGAAAGGGCGCGCGAATCTGGGTATAGACGCAACGCTCGAACTCGGAGGGATTGGTGATCTTGGCCCCTCGCGCGGCATTGATTTTTTGATGGAGCCCCAGTTCCTGGCTGGCTTCGCCGGTCTTCCCCAACCGCACCAAAACCTGGCTTAGATTATAATGGGCGGCGGGATGTTCCGGCTCGAACTGGAGCACTTCCCGGAAATCATTGGCGGCATCTTCAAACTGATCCAACTGCTGGTGCGCGCGACCCAATTGGAAAGTGACGGCGTTGATGGTGCGATCGATGTCTTTGGCCTGTTGCAAATACTGCAAGGCCGGGGCCGCTTTCCCCAGGCGCAAGGAGGCGCAGCCCGCCAGATAGAGGGCGGCCGCAGAGTTATGATCTTGTTTCAACACTTCCTCCGCGTGCGGCAGCGCCTTGTCAGGCTGATTGGCCAACAGGCAGGCTGCAGCGAGATTCAGATGACCATCAGAGTGAGATGGATTTTGCGCGAGGGCGCCTTCCAGGGTTTCCACGGCTCTGGCCGCTTCGCCACGGTCGTAATAATTTTTGCCGGTATTCGTGAGGCGAATGAAGTCATCCTTCGCCTTGGGTTTGCAGGAAAGCACCGGCAGCAAAGCCAGGCAGAGCAGCAGGAGTGGCGTCGCACAAAGCCGCTGAGGCAACCAGAGGAGTTTTGTTTCGAGGTTTTGCATTGGCTTCATTTCACCGGGAAATCCTCTCAACGTTCATGCAAAGGTCAAGCTGCCAATAAGGAGCCTTCCAATCCAGACACGAATTTCACGAATCTCTGAGCAGGTGGTGGGATAGACCACACTTACAGTTGAGATCGAAAGCATTTTTTGGATTTGCTCCCCAGAATGATCGAGCGATACTCGGTGGAAGTCCATGCCTATGTCTTGATGGGTAACCATTACTCTTTCTGCCTAATTTTTTCAGGTCTTGCCGCGTCCCACTCTGTTAAATCTTGTGTCCGGTCGATTATTTGACAATATCGCGCGACATGAACACAAACCTGACGATCCGCGTTCTACTCCTCGCGCTATTATTCATGCCAGCCGGGGCCACGCCCCAGGCGCAGGACAAACTATTATCCACCCGAAATGCGGCGCACTTTCAAATCCCCCCCACCGACGATGGCTTGCCGGGTGCAGGGCCGATTCGCCGTGCCGAGTGGTTTCGCAAGCTTTGGTCGGATCGCCGCGCCAAATGGGCGGAGCGCGCCGCGCAGGATCGCAATGCCGTGGTGTTGCTCGGCGATTCGATCACTCAAGGCTGGGGTGAAGATTTCAGCGCCTGGTTTCCCGGCCTCAAGATCGCGAATCGTGGCATCAGCGGCGACACTTCCCGGGGCGTTCTCATCCGGCTGGAGGAGGATGTCCTCGCATTGCATCCGCAAGCGGTAGTCCTGCTCATTGGGACGAATGATCTGGAAGAAAAAGCGGATCCGGAAACCATCGCCGGGAACCTGAAGCTCGTTCTTGCCGAATTGGCGCGGCACGAACCGAGGATGCCCGTTGTGCTTTGCCAGGTCTTTCCAAGCTCCGCCTCGAAATCGCGTCCCGCGGATAAGATCAAGAAGGTCAATCAATTGTATGGGGACGTCGTTAAAGGGAATGCTCAAGTCACCCTGGTCGAAACCTGGCTGCTCTTTGCCGACGCGCATGGGGACGCCATTGCCTCAGAATTTCCAGACCTGCTCCATCCGAACATGGCGGGATACGCCAAATGGGCTGCCGCCTTGCATCCCATCCTGGCGACCCTGGGATTTTTGGACACTACGCCCTACGAATTCACGCCCGAGCCTGGCTTTGTGAGCATCTTCAATGGAAACGACCTCACCGGCTGGGGCTTCCGGCCCACGTCGGAGGCGGACAAGGAAGGCGCGAAAAAGTGGCAAGCTGGCGACCGAAACGCTCCGCCCTGGCCCATCGTGAACACCCCCGTCAGCTTCGACGGCCAAGCGAGCAGTGGTGACGGCCGATTTGTGGCGAAGAATGGCCGGCTGATCGTGACCACGCCGGCGGAAGGCCGGCGAATCCAGCAAATTTCTACCACCGCGGACTTCCCAAAAAGTTTTACGTTGCGCCTGGAATTCCGCGCCACGCCCAACGCGGACAGCGGCATTTTCATCCGTGGCCCGCAACTCCAATGCCGCGATTACCTGCTGGCGGGCCCCTACAAAAATCTCAAGAACTATCGGGCTGGCGACTGGAACGAAATCGAAGTGACAGTGAAGGACGGCGTGGCTTACTGCCTGTGTAACGGCGAAGTGTTGGAAGCAGCCATGAGGGTTCCCGCCACCGGTCCGATTGGCCTCGAGGGCGATCGCGGTCAAATGGAATACCGCCACATCCGCATCAAAGAAATGCCTTGAATGAGAGGAGATAACGGGCACTTTGAGACGTAATAAATGAACGCTGTGACGAACGCTCGTGGGCCGCGCTTCGGCAGGCTGACCTTCCGACGGATGAAGGCCACAAGAACGCACCAGAAACGGAGGGCGAGCGGCTCGAATTGACGCAAGAGGGCAGCCTTGTTGGAAATGTTCTACTCAAGCCATCGAAGGCGGTAGGGACGATGGTGACGGAAGACACGGTGAGTCTTTCTAGCTAATGCTGGTGTCCAGCGTGGGAGGGGGCGGTAGGCTGCATGGTGCAATACAAATCGTTTGGATCGCAACCTTCGACCTCGATCTGGATGGTGGTGTGCCGGATGTTAAAATCATGCTCCAACATTTCCGCCACGGTTCGCAGCACCTTCTGCCCGCTGCGAACGCTTTGCTCGGCCACCAGCACATGACAACTCAGGGCTGCCAACCCGGAACCCACTGTCCACACGTGCAGATCGTGCACGCCCAGCACGCCGGACACTTCGGTGATCTTTTTGCTTAAGCCGGACATGTCCAGTCCTGCCGGGGCGCTGTCCATTAAAACATTCACAGATTCCACCAGAATGCCCCAGGAACTCCAGAGAATCATGCCCGCGATCAAGAAGGAAACGAGCACATCAGCGATGGTCAGGCCCGTCACCAAAATGATTAACCCCGCCACAACCACCCCCAACGCCGAGATGGCATCCCCAAGCATGTGGAGATAAGCGCTACGCAAGTTCAAATCGTGTTTGGCGCCGCTGCGCAACCAGAGAGCGATAGTCACATTCACCCCGATGGCGGCCAGCGCCACCCAGATCATGAGGCCGCTCTGGACGGGCGTCGGGGAGCGCAAACGCTGAATGGCCTCCCATCCGATGAGCAGGGCAATGACCACCAGAGAGACTGCATTCAGCAGCGCAGCAAGAATCCCTACCCGGTGATACCCAAATGTTTGTTTAGAGTTTGACGGCCGGTGGGCGATGCAAAGGGCGTACCATGAAAGGATCAGGGCTAAAGCATCGGCAAAATTGTGACCGGCATCCGAGAGCAGCGCCAAACTGTGAGAAACGAAACCCGCCGCCGCCTCCCCGATGACAAAGGCAAGCGTGAGGCCGACAGCCATGGCCATCCGTCGTCTCGGAATCGACACAACATGGGGGTGATGGTGATGAGGATCGGACATTTAATTTTGAATCAGAGCCGGCCTTGCTCGGTCAGCCAACGAACTCAGCCACTTTTTCCGGCAAGTCATGCTCAGAGCGTACACTTTGGCAATCCCATCCGCAATCGGAACAAATCGATTTTAGCTATGTACGGTCCTCAGAAAATTCCAAAAAGAGTGGCGTGAGTCTGGAATTTGGAGTAATAGTTTCATGTTGTCAATGGCGTGACGATTGTTATGAAACCTGGTTTGGATGTTTTTGGCTTTGCTGGGGCCGGGGTTTCGCGGCAAAATGGCCGCCAAATGCGGGCAGACCGGACTGCCTTCACTCTCATCGAACTGCTAGTGGTCATCGCCATCATCGCTATCCTGGCCAGCCTGCTATTGCCTGCTTTGGGGCGCGCCAAAGTCAGCGCGCAAACCACGGTCTGCTTGAATAACCTCAAACAACTGCAAATCTGCTGGCAATTGTACGCTGAGGACAATGAGGACGTGTTGACGCCGAATAACTTCATTTTTGAGGCCAACAACAGCAACATACCCATCGCCTTGCTGGAAAGCCTTTCCTGGTGTCCAGGAAACGTGCGGTTGGATACGACCACCAGCAATATCGAGCATGGCCTGCTGTTTCCTTACAACACCTCGACGGCCATCTATCATTGCCCCGCGGACAAATCCACAATCGAGGACGCCAATGGGGTTAAACTGGGCCTGCCTCGCACGCGCAGCTACAATATGAGTATTTCAATTAACTGCGCTGACGCCCGTTCCTACACTAAATATTCGGAGATCAAGACCCCGCCGACCAGTGGTCTCTTTGTCTTCATTGATGTTCATGAAGATGACATTATCGACTCCACTTTTGGGATCTACCCGGTGGGCACTGGTTTTGGCGATTATTGGATCGATCTACCCGCAGACCGCCACAACCGGGGAGCCAATCTTTCTTTTGCAGACGGCCACGTCGAGCATTGGCGATGGCAAAGCGCCAAACATTTCGATCATTGGATTCAGCAGGCCGCCAACGCGGGTGACTTGAGCGACTTGCGGCGCCTGCAAGAGTGCATCCATCCCTAAGCTTAGTCTAGACCAGATTGATCGTGACAGCGATCCGGGCTGTGATATGTTATTTGCTCGAAAACCTGCGAGCCAATAAGCCATGCAAGTATCATCAAACGAACTGAAAACGAGGATTATTGCGTCCCTGAAGCTGCAGGACATCACCCCGGATCAGATCGAGGACGATGCTCCCTTGTTCGGCACGGGGCTGGGCCTGGACTCCATCGATGCGCTTGAGTTGGTCGTGATGCTGGAGAAGGATTATGGGATCCAGATTAAGGACATTGAAGAGGGACGTCCGGCATTTGCCTCGGTTCGCACCCTCGCCGCGTTCATCGAAGCAAAGCGAAGTTCCTAGTGGCGCCACGTCTTCCCGTCATCACCGGTGTTGGCCTTGTGGCTGCGCCCGGCTATTCCGTGTCCGAGGTATGGCACGCCATCACCATGAACGAGAATGGGCTAAAACCGCTTAGCCTTTTTTCATCGCCTCGTTATGGACACATTCCGGTGGGGCAAATCCAGATCGACCTCGTGAAACTGGGCGCTCCCTCGCGCGGATCACGCACCGATCGGCTCGGCTGGCTGGCGGCGCGCGAGGCACTTCTTTGTTCGCAAATCAATCTCACAGGCTTCGGGGACCGCGCAGGGGTGCTTCTCGGCAGTTCCGTCGGCGGCTCCTTCGACAGCGAACGTTTTCTCACCCAACTCATTAAGAAAGGAAAAATGCGGCCGCGGCCAACTCGTTTTCACGAGTGCGCTTCCGCCGTGGATTTAATTGCCGATGACTTTGGACTCTTTGGTCCCAGCATGGCAGTGGCGACTGCTTGCTCCTCCGGCGCGCTAGCCATCAGCACCGCCGCCGAACTAATCCAGGCCGGGGAGGCGGACGTCATGCTGGCGGGGGGGGCGGATTCCCTCTCACGGATGACCTGGGGTGGATTTCACTCATTGCTGCTAGTGGACCCGGGTGGGTGCCGGCCGTTCGATGCGGGCCGTGCCGGAATGAGTTTGGGCGAAGGAGCCGCCGTGCTCGTTCTCGAAGCCGAAGAGACGGCGCGGCGGCGGGGCGCGAAAATTCTGGCGCGACTGGTGGGTTGGGGAGCCAGTTGCGATGCGCATCATTCCACGGCGCCACATCCTGAAGGGGCGGGAGCGCTGGCCGCCATGCGGGCCGCGTTACGTCGGGCCGGCCTGGAGCCGGGAGCCATCGATTATGTGAACGCGCATGGCACCGGCACCCGCGATAACGATCTAGTGGAAGCCAAAGCTCTCAAACAATTATTCGGGCTGCGCATCCCGCCGTTTTCCAGCACGAAGCGGTTTTTCGGCCATGCTTTGGCGGCGAGCGGCGCCATGGAGGCGGTGCTGTGCGTGGAGGCGTTGCGACGCCAGGAAATACCTCCCAACCCGGGCTTCAGCGCGCCCGATCCTGCCATTGGCCTGCAACCTGTCACCGAGCTTCAGCGCGCGCGGTTGACTCACGTGATGAGCAATTCCTTTGGATTTGGCGGCAATAATGCAGTACTGATTTTTTCCACACCAGAGACGACTGCCGACACGGTTTCGCCGAAACCCGGAATTGCCGCCATCACCGGGCTGGGTGTAATTGGCCCCGGAGCCATTACCATTCGCCAAATCGAGCCGCCCCTTCCGGCTGGAAAAGTTTTGACGCACGATTGCGGGCCACTGGCTGAAGCCGCCTCGCTCAGCGCGAATCAGCGCCGACGCTTAAGCCGCATGGTTCAGATGGCCATTTTGGCGGCGCGCCGAAGCCAAACTTCTGGCCGCCCGGGGCGAATGGCTGTGGCCATCGGGACAGGTTTCGGCTGTCTGGATGAAGGTGCGGCCTTCCTTGAGAATTTGATTTCGAAAGATGAGCGCGAGCCAATGCCAACACGTTTTCCGAACTCGGTTCACAACGCGCCGGCCGCCCAAATCGCCATCGACCTCGGCGCGCACGGTTTGAATTGCGCGTCTACGGCGGGGGAAATTTCGTTTGAAACAGCGCTCTGGCAGGCCATGTCCCAACTGTCAAACGGGGAGGCGGATTGCGTGTTGGCCGGGGCAGTGGACGAGTTGAACAATTATCCCCTGGGCATTGGTCAGCGCTGGAGATTATGGGATGAACAAACGCGCCCCGGCGAGGGCGCGGTAGTGGCCAGCTTGTCACGTTCCGAACCAGCATCCATCCCACTGGCCAGGGTCACCGTGGTTCGGCTTGGCCGATACCGCCGGCCTTTCGATGCCCAGCGGGAAGTGGATTGGATCACAGCCGCCGTGGATCTGAAAACCGTGAATATTTTGTTGAGCGGCGCTAAAGGCTGGCCGGCCCTGGATCCTTTATATAATTCGGTAGCGGCGGCCTTGTCGGCGCGCGCTGGCAAGGCCATTGAGCACCAGACCTACAAACAAGCCTGCGGAGAGTTCTACTCCGCTTCGGCTTTCGGTTTTGCAGCGGCTGTGGACCTGGCCCGCCGAAGCGGGCGCGGAGTGTTGCTTTACACACTATCGTCGCGAGGAGGGAAAGCCTTATGCTGCGTTCAACCCTGACCCGGTTTGAAATCGCGGCGATTTGTGCGGCGTTGCTGGGGGTAGTGGCCATTAGTTTTGGGCAACTCGCCCTGCTTGCGACCACCGGAGCCGCATTCTTGATTGTCATCGCCTTTGGCGCGGTTTTGCCGCGGCTGAGTTTGTTCGGACCTTATCTGTGTCAGGGAAGGACGGGGCGGCGCTGGGTCGCCTTGACCTTTGACGACGGCCCGGACGGGCGCTCCACGCCTGCGCTGCTGGCATTTCTGCGCGACGCGGGGGTGCAGGCCGCGTTTTTCTGCGTGGGAAAACGCGTGGCGGAGAACCCGGAATTGGCCGCGCGAATTGTGCGCGAAGGGCATCTGCTGGAAAACCATTCCTACACTCACAGCCACATGATGAATTTTTTCACCACCCCCCGGTTGCGAAGAGAGATGGAAAGCACCCAAGCGATCATTCGACAAACCACGGGGGTGGCGGCGACTTGTTTTCGCCCCCCGATGGGTTTGACCAATCCGCGGGTCTTTCGGGCGGCGCGAGCCCTGGGGCTGAGGGTGATTGGGTGGAGCGCGCGAGGACTAGACACGCAAGGCTCCGAACCAGAGCGGGTCGTGGCCCGCATCGCGCGGCGGCTGGGGCCCGGCGCAATTATTTTGTTGCACGATGGCAACATTTCCGGTGAACGGCTGGTCACAACGGTCAAAACTCTATTGGACAGGCTGGGCAAGCTTGGCTATGAAGTGGTGCGGTTAGATAAAATGCTTCCGTGAAAACAACACCAGCCATAACAGCGGCGTGGATATTGTTGGCGGCCGTGGCGGCTGCTGACGATGCGCCCTTGCAGCGTGTCCCCGATCCGCGCCCGGTGCTCCAGGACCTGCAACGCAAAATGGCTTCCGTGCGATCAGTCTATTTGGAATTTACGCAGGAACGGCATCTGAAATTGTTCACCGCTCCGCTGAAAAGCGAGGGGGTGATGTTGATGGATCAGCCTGACTTAATTCGCTGGGAAACGACTGCGCCCTACCAATCTATCTTGCTGGGCGACCACAAGTCCGTGGCTCAGTTCGAAAACAATGACGGCAGTTGGAAAAAGCTGAAGCTCGGATTTCCGCAAATGTTGCGTCACGTGATGGAACAAATGGTCTCGATGCATGAGGGCAAAATCGAGGCGCTCATGAGCGATTTCACCATTTCAGTGGCTACTGGCACGGTGGCGGTGATCACCCTCGTTCCAAAAGACGAAACGGTCCGCTCGATGATGTCCTCGCTGGAGGTGCGGCTGGCCCCGGATTTATCCTTCACTCGCGAGGTGGTGATGAATGAGGAGAGCGGCGATTTGACGCGCATTATCTTTCGCCGCGAGAGGCGCAACGTGAAATTTCCATCCGGGACCTTCGATCAAACCAAGCCGGTGGATGTTGCCGCGGTGCGAGCGGCTCTGGGCAATGGGCCGTAACGCTTTTTTGCTGCTGCCGGTTCTCCTGTTAGCCGGATGTGCCACGCCGCCAACCCCGGCGCCGAGCAATCTCAGCCGTCCGGCCAGCGTTTTCCCCACCAACGGGCTGGTCACGCAACGCGCCATCCTTACTGCCCGAGGCCGGCAATTCGCCTTGAACGGTTACGTCGCCCTGGACGCGACGCGCGGTCGGCGGTTGATCGTCACCGAAATGTTTGGCCAGGTGATTGGCGACGTCCTGGTAAAGCCCGATGGGGCCGTTTTTGTGATGCGGTCAAGTCCCATGCTTAGGCCAGCCTGGATTCGCCGTTTTTTGGCTGACGACCTGGAGTGCGTTTTTAGTCCGGGAGGTTCCGCGAGTTGTCCGATACGCGCGCTGGACTCCAAACATTTTCTCGTGAACCGCCGCTGGTATAAGTTGGATTTGCGCATTCTGGAAATCCTGCCTGGCCCGCAAGCGGCCGAGTTGTTCGACGAAACCCGCGCCCAAAAGCCATGACGATGCGAGACTCGATCGCGGCCGCCCGGATAAGCCCTCCTTCCCCTCAGGAGGTCGGCGTTATCGCCTTCGAGTTTCGTTTTGGAGCCGGCGACCCAACTTTCGCCGGACATTTTCCTTCGCGCCCGCTCCTTCCCGGAGTCTTTCAGATCGAGATGGCGCGGGTGGCGGCAGAATGGTGTCTAGGCTATTCCCTGACTATCCGCGAAGTTTGCAAAGCCAAGTTTCTGCGACCCATTTTGCCGGAGGAGTTTGTGCGGTTGGAATTAAGTTTGTCAGAAAACAGCGACGCCATCCAGGCCCGCGCCGAGCTTTCTGTTAACGGGGAACGCGCTGGCGGAACAGTGTTGCGCTTATGCCGAAACGCGGAATGAAATGGCTCAAACGTGGTTTGTTGGGGGCCGCCGTCCTGGGTTTGGCGGGAGCGCTGACAGCCTCGTGCCTCTTACGTCATTGGACGGCCAAGCCGCCACCCCTGCCCGCGAACACGGCTATCATGGGGCTTCAATCGGACTCGCGCGATGGCAAGGTGTGGCTGGGAAAATCCTGGGTAGGCCGGCGCGACGGCTTGCTCGTCATGTCTCTGAAAGGCTCGCCTTTCGAGATGGGATTTGCCAATGGCCGGTTGCTCCAAACCCAGATGCATACGCTGGAGAATGATTTCCTGAAGATGATTCAAGGCTATGTGCCCCAGCACTGGGTGATGGAGACGTTGAAGTATTATGTTATCTATCGCAATCGTCACCTGAGCGAACAAATCCCTTTGAACTATCGGATGGAAATTTATGGCACCACCCTCGGCTGTCAGGACATCCATCCAGAGGAAGGGTCCTTCTACAATCGTTTGCTCAATTATCACGCCGCCCATGACGTTTCCTACATGATGATTGACAACCCGTTGATCTCGCGCGGGGGTTGCACCTCCTTCGGCGCCTGGGGCGGCGCGACCGAGAGCGGACACCTCATCAGCGCCCGCAACTTCGACTGGGAAGCCGCCGAGGTTTTCAGCCGCGACCGCGTCGTCGTGATGTGCGAGCCCGAGGAGGGGATTCCGTTCATCTCGGTGTCGTGGGCTGGAATGGCCGGAATCGTTTCGGGCATGAACCGCGCAGGTGTGGCGGTGACGATCAACGGCGCGCCCTCCAGCCTGCCGAGCGAAACGGCCAAGCCGGTGGCGATGGTGGCGCGCGACATCCTGCAACATGCGCATAACCTTGCCGAAGCCCTTGGAATTCTAGGGAGCGCGGAGGTGTTTGTCTCTTCGCTCTGGCTGCTCGGCAGCCGGGCAGATGGCAAATTCGTCGTGGTAGAAAAAACCCCCGATGCCACCCAGATTCGCGAAGCAGAAGGGGATTCAATTATTTGCGCGAACCATTTCCAAACTTCCGGTTTGCGCGAGGCTGCGCGCAACCAGAGCTATCTAGCCGAAGCCACCTCGACTTCGCGCCAGTCACGCTTGAGAGAATTGGTTCAAAGCGCGCGCGGGACGATTGATGCGGCGCGCGCCGCCGAGTTCTTGCGCGACCGCAAACTGCCGGGAGGCCTTTTCGCGGGCAACGGCCACCGGGCGACTCTGAACCCGTTCATCGCCACGCACGCGACCGTGCTGGATTTGACCGAAGGCATCTTCTGGGCGGCCTCGCCCCCAAACCAGCTTGGCAAGTTCATCGCGTTTGATGTGCAGGATTTTGCTCGCGAATTGCCCGAACGAACGCTCGAGGCGGACGCGGCTCTGGCCTCCGGGGAGTTCGACAAAACCCGCCAGGCCCAGGCCTGCCTGGCAAATGGCCGGCGCGCCCTTCGTAGAAAAGACGCAGCGGCAGCGCTGAAATTAGCCAGTCAGGCCGAAGAGCTAAATCCCCATTTTTATCAAAATGCAACATTGCGAGGGCAAGCGCTTCTGGCGATGCGCCGCGGGCAAGAAGCCACCGAGTCATTGGAAGCCGCGCTGGCGTCGCATCCGGCATTTGGCGCGGAAAAGCGCGAGCTTGAATCGCTCCTGCAGCAGGCCCGCAAGACAAACTAGCGGCGCTCCATGCATGCACCCCGTCGCGGGAGGACATGGCCAAGCCGGTGAATTTCTATTGGGCCGCCCCGACGGCGCAATCTACATCTCTATTCCAGGAAGCTGTTGGCAGGCTTTGGGCCCAGGGGTTCCAGCGGGAGTCTCCGAAAAGTTGGTCACGTATTGCGACCTGCTTGCCAAATTTTGTGGTGTGGAGTAAAAGGACAGTGTGAAAATCAGACCCGAGATACTGCTTTCGAGCGGCTTGAAAGCAGGCCTCGAGTCCGCAGACCTCCTGACAATCACCACCCACCGCCAAATGTCGCGCGGGCTGATATTCGTCCAGTCATTGCTGGGGCTTGGCGCACATGTGGTTCTTGCTTTGCCCTACATTCGGCGCACTCATGGCATGGAGCGGCTCGAACCCGCGCGGCGCTACCTATTCGTGGCGAATCACGTCAGCCTACTCGACACGATTTTGCTGGGCGCATTATGCTGGCGTTCGCGGTGTTATCCGATTCTGGTGCTGGGCGACAAACATGTCTGGCATGCCTCCTGGCTCAAAAGACTCTTGAGCAGTCGCATCGGATTTTTGCTGGAAAGAGGAAAATTAAACTTGAATCGCATTCAGGAACTTCAAGCTTTCGGGCGGGCGGGCAAGCAATTTCATCTGATAGTTTTTCCCGAGGGGACCCGTGGCGATGGCGCGCAGGTAGCGACCTGCCAGCCAGGAATTTACTATATCGCACAGGAAGCGCGCCTTCCGCTCGTGCCTATCTTTATCCAGAACATGGAACTGATCTCGACCAAGACGGGCCGATTCCATCTTTTGGCCGGCTTGCGCAAGGTGGAAGTTCACTTCGGTGAACCGATTGCGCCGGAAAAGTATTTGGGATTGGCGCCCGAGGACTTTGCGGAATTTGTGCGAGGGAGCATTACCGGGGCTCAACAAACGCAACTAGCAGGACGTTTGAATCCCGGCCTGCCCTCGGCTTGATTTCCAATCTGGAAAAACCGGCGCGCCGCACGGCATTTTCTATTTCAGCCAGCGTTTGGAAGTGGAGGCCTTCCTGGGTTTTGTTATGTCCCAACCGAGTGGCGAGTCTCTCGCAAAAAACGACCCGGCGGTGCGCCCCGCTTTCCGCCCGCGCTGCCTCGCGCAGAACTAGCCGCCCGCCCGGACGCAAAGCCTGGCGCGCTTTGTTCAGAATCAATTGCTGTTTCTCTGGTGTCCAATAGTGCAGCACGTCCAGGAGCAGGGCGGTGTCGCATGGCGGATACTCACGCGTTAGCACATCTCCCATCTCAAATTTAATGCGCCCGTGATGGGGGGCAGAGCGTTGGGCCACGCGAATTTTGGCTTCGTCGTAATCCAGGCCGAGCAGGCTGCGCCGGTCCGTGTAGCAGGCCAGCCAATGGGCGGCCAGGCCGTAGCCGCACCCAAGATCAAGAATGAAACCCTCGCGTGGCGCGACCCCGTCCAGCGCTTCAAACACGGGGTCAGTCTTCAACTTCCAATAAACAAATTGCTCGATTAATTTTCCTTGATACCGGTAAAGCCGCGCGATTTTGCGGCGGACGATGCGCGGCGTGTTGAGTTCATCGAGTTGTTTTTGCAAGCCCTCCCGCACCAGCCCTTCCACATGCCGCATCAACGCCAGACTTCCCTGCGCATAGTCAAAGTTCCGCGGAGTGATGCGCGGCAGCGCCCGCACCGTGGCGTGATAAGGCTCAAACCAATAGGCATCGCGGGGCATCGCGGTGTTTGTGTCACAGAGGATGATCGGCAGGATGTCCTGCTGCAATGCTATCGCCAGTTCGAAGGCGCCTCGATGGAAACGCTGCACGTAACCATCTGGTGAGCGCGTTCCTTCCGGGTAGAAATGCACCGATGCCCCCTCGGCCAGGCGCTGGCGGCAACGGCGCAGGGTGGTTTCTGGATCATTCGGTTCGACCATCACATGGCCGAGCAATTTGCAGCCAATGCCGAGGAGAGGCGTGTCAAACACGCGTTTCTTGGCCGTTTGCCGCACGTCTGCAGGGAGGGCAACGATCAGCATCACATCCACGGCGGACTGGTGGTTGCTGATGACGATGCAGGGCGGGGAGAATGTTTCGCGAGTGATATTTTGGAAGTCCAGTTTCCCGAGCGGAAGGCCCTTCACCACTCCGCGCGCCATCCAGCGAGTCGCGCGGCGCAACCGCTCATCCGCCTGGCGAGGAGAAACGATTTTTAGAATTGGCCGCAACAGGTAATAGAGAAAGATCTCACTTCCGCCAAGGTGAACCGCCACCCAGGCGGTGCCCAGGAGATGCCACCAGCGCGGCCCTCCCCGCGGCGGGGCCTTGAATAAGAGCAAGTCCATGCACAGCGGCGTCAGAATCAGTGTGGCCGCGAAGGAGAAGAGCATCCCAAGCAAAACCGTCGTGCCCATCGAAAAGAGAACCGGATGTCTTGCGAAGACGAGCACGGCGAACCCGAAGATAGTTGTCAGGGCCGAGATCAACACCGAGGCGCTAGTGGCGGCCAGGCGTTGGGGATGGCCGCGCCACTCGTCGAGTTTACTGGTAACCAGGAACACGCTGTAATCTTCGCCGATGCCGATGATGAAGATTACGAAGACGCTGTTCATCAGGTCGATGGGAAGCCCCAGCCAGCCCATGGCGCCGAAAGTCCACAGGAGCCCGAAAGCCAGCGGGACCAGCGTGGCCATGAGCAATTCAAACGAGGCCAGCGAAAGATACACGATGGCAGCCACGAGAATTCCGGTCCAGAGCGCGAAATGTCCGAGGCCATTTTTGGCCAGTTCGGCGATGTGCTCTACTAGATTCTGTTGATCGAGCAGGATCATGCCGGGCAGCGCTTGGCGCAGCTTTCCCACTTCGGATCGATCGCGCAGTTTCAACAGGGTGGTGACCGCGTTGTCGCCCTCGGCCAGGGCAATGCGCGCGTTGAGCGCCTGCTCAAACGGGGTGCCGCGGAAGGTGTTCAGGGTTATCAACTCCCGTTCGCCCTCGAGCCGCTTCCAAAACGGATCGAATGCCTCCGCTCGAAATCCCAATTCGGATCCAATCTGTTGCAATGTTTGACGCAGCGCCCCGAGCTTTTCTGGCGTCCAAAATTCCCGCCACCGCCGCAGGTTTGTCTGTTGGACGGCCTTTGAAGGACAAATCAAAGCCAGTGAATCCAGGTTCGTTACCCCCGATTGGCGGGCGAGTATCTCGGCGGCGCGATCGTTTTGAGCCAAGGCTTCCTCCACTGTCGCGCCACGCGCTACCACCAGCGCCAAGCCCAGGGCATCGCCCCAAACTTTGCGGATGAGCGTCTCGTCGCGACGGGTAGATTCGGTAATGCCGTTGAGCTTGGCGACGTCCCCTTCAAAGCGCAGCCGCCGCATGCCGAAGGCGCTCAGGACTGTCAGCAGGAGCATTCCCAGGAGCAGCCATTTCAAACTGCGGCCCCGCCAGCCGTGAAATCTTTCCATGACGCGCGTCAGCCACAGTGGCGGTTGGCCGCTCTGCTTGGGAATGGGAACGAGCAGGGGAAGGATCAGCAAGGCAAACGCGGCCGAGAACAATACACCCGTTGCGCCAAACAAACCTAATTGCTGATAGCCGCGCATCGGTGAAGTGGCCATCACCACGAAACCGGCCATCGTGGTGAGCGCACCGACGGTGATGGGGAACACAAGGCGCCCCACATGCCGCCCTACTGACGCTTGGTCCAGGCCGGCCGCATTGTCCAGGTGATAAATGACATAAATCGCGTAATCCACCGTGATGGCAATCGCGATGGTGGCGAATCCTGTGGCGATGGCCGACAGATGTCGCTGCCCTACAGCGAGCACCACTCCCGCCAGCAAGGTTCCGATGAGGGAGGGCAGGAAGGCCACTAGCGCCAGCCATCGACGGCGAAAAGCCGTCAGGCATAACACTAACATCGCTGCCATGCCCAAAAAGATGCAGCGGGTCGCATCCCCTTTGATCAATCTGGCGTTGTCCACGGACATCAGGTGCCCGCCGGTGATGGCGACATGCATGCCAGGAAACGCCTTTTCCACCTCGTGGGCCACGCCAGCCATGTCGGTGACGAGGACTTCGCTTTGGCCGGAATTAGACGACGGGAATTTAGGCTCAGCCATCAACAATACATGCTGCCCATCGCTGCTCGTGATCCGGCCGTCCACGATTTGCGCGTCTCCAAAACCGGTTTGCAACGGCATGACCTTTGCCAGCATGAGCTCGCTGCTGCCGACTGGATCGGCGGCAACGACATCCTTGAGCACCATGCCCTCCGGACCGGCGAGTTTACGGCGCATGATCGTGAGATATTCACGCACCTGGGCCGGTTGGAGTTTGGGCGCGAGCGCTTTTGCATCCGTCTCGGTAAAAAGATTCGGCAGCGCGCCGGTCAGGAAATCAAGCACCTTATGCTGGCCGCTAACTTCGAACCGATAGGTGATGCGCTCGTAACTCGCATTCGTGGACAAGGCCGCATAAATTTGATCGGCAGCGCGCCCCAGGGTTTCGGAATCGTCGCTTTTCGTGCCGATGTCCAGGTAGAGCCGGTCGATCTGGTGAAACTTGCGCAGCACATACCGGTATTCGTCCACGAGGGGGTCGTTTTGCGGCAAGGTGGCCATAATGTCCTCCTCCAGGTCCATGCGCGAGGAGATCCCGAAGCTCAGGGCGGCGATCAGGAAGGTTATGCCGAGCACCATGGGCCGGTGCGATACCAGCCAGAGATACCAGCGTGTGTATAAGTCGCCTCTCATTTCCTTGCTAAGAGCCGCGCCGCCCCGTAAGTGAGCAGCGTGCCCAGTGCCGCCATAACGCTGGCCAGGGCCAGACTTCCCACGATCCACTGCCAGAGATATTCGAGCGCGCGCGCCTTTGTCATCTGGTGCGGCGACAAATCAAGAGGTTGCCCGGCGAACATCCAGTGGCCAAGAGCCAGAGCGCCATAAAGAATGAATGGCATCATGGGCGGGATGGAAATATTGCTGGCTAACAGGGTGATAGCCTTATTCAAACGGAGCAGATGGGCCGCCGCCGCGGCCATGATCATCTGATAACCCCAGAACGGCGCGATGCCGAAAAACAAACCCAACCCAACCGCCAGAGAAAGACGTAACGGGTCATGGGTGTGTTCGGCAAAAAATTCTCCCATGGTTTTGCGAATGGTCTTTTTTTCCCCAAATGACCAGGCAACGCGCAAGGTTCGGGGCACAAACCAGGACTGGAGCACGAGACCAATGTTCATCAGGGTGATGTGCGTGAGGTCTATGACGGGCCGGAAGTGCGAATGCCGCAGTTGCTCCGCTTCGTAAATGCATTTTACCGGCACAGCTAAGATAGGGGTGCCCACCCAGGAAGCGCGCACCATGAATTCCAACTCGAAGGCGTAGCGTCCTGACCGTACCTTCAAGCTCTGCGTCAGCGCGAGCGGATAGCAACGGAAACCGCATTGCGTATCGCCGAGGCGCACGCCGGTCTCTACCCGAAACCAGAAGGTGGAAACCGCGTTCGAGCGTCTCCGTCCGGCCGGCGCTCCCGCCGCAAACAAATCGCGTATGCCCGCAACGAACGCCTCGGGGCGCGCGCGCGAGGCGGCCAAAAACTTGGGAAGGTCCTCGGCGAAGTGCTGGCCGTCCGCGTCCATCGTAATCGCATGGGTGAACCCGAGTTCACTGGCCTTTCTAAAACCAGCGCGCAACGCCGCTCCTTTGCCCCGATTTTCTGCAAGCCGAACCAGCGTCCACTCCTGGGCTGCCGGCAGCGGTGGTGTCGAGCCATCATCCACGAGAATAACGGGACAGCGCAATCGCGCCTCTCGCGCCACGCCGACCACGGAGAGGGCGTGCTGAAAACAGGGAATGATAATGCACGGGTTCATCGCAAATCGACAAACAGACGGCGTTTCCGGGCGTGGAGGGGCATTTGCAGCGCCTCTATTTCTTCCCGCGAAGCACGGCGAATCTGCGGCACAATTTTTGAGCGCCCCTGCAGCGCCTCGCGCAACTCCGTCAGGGAAGCTGTGCCTTCGACCAACACTTCAATGGAATCGCAAAGTTCATTCTGGGCCCGGGCGATAATCACGAATGTCTTCACGCCTTCGGTCTGCTCCAGGACGCCTTGCAAGCTCGAGGGAAACACCGAGACACCCTTGAATTTTAGCTTTTGATTTTTTCGGCCCAGGATGGGGCCGAGCCGTGGGGTGGTTCGTCCGCAAGAGCAAGGCGCGCCAAAGAGGGCTGCGCAATCTCCCGTGCGATAACGGATGAGCGGCATTGCTTCCACACCCCACGTGGTCGCTACCAGCTCGCCCACTTCACCATCTGCCACAGGACGGTCATCGTCCCCGAGCACTTCCAAGTAGAGCTGCTCGGAATGCAGATGACCACCCGCGCCTGCTTCGCACTCGCAGAGCGAGTTGGCGAGCTCGGTCACGCCGTAAGTTGAATAAAGCTGAGCGCCCCAACTCTCTGCGAGAGCGCGGCCCGAAGGGTTTAAGGACAGGTCCCGGTTCCGCAACGGTTCGCCAATGCCGACGATCTTTTTTATGGAAGAATTCTTCAATTCAAATCCTGTATCCTGCGCCTTGGCCATGATGACGTGGAGAAAAGAAGGCACGGCCACGATGGCGGCAGGTTGGAGGCGCTCGATCATCTCCAGCACGAGCACCGGGGAAGCGGGCCCGGTCCGAATCACCGCGCAGCCCAACTCGCGCAAACCCAGGCAGTAAGCCAGCCCCGCCATGAAGCAACGGTCCATCGCCACCGCCACTAACACGGTATCGCCCGCCGCAAGCCCGGCGCACTGGAAGGACAACCGCTCGTTGCAGGCGAGCCGTCGGAGATCCGCCTCGGATAGCATCCACAGGAGGGGCTGGCCGGTGGTGCCGCTCGTCGTGACAATCTCGACCACGCGCTCCCGTGGCAGACAAAGAAAATCCAGGTTGCGCGCCGACAAGACCTGCTTGTCCACCGGGCGCACCTCATGCAAGGGAGGCAAGCTGGTTGTGCCGCGAAACTGCTCGCGATAAAACGGGGAGTGTTCCCTGGCGTAATGAAAAGTCTCCGCCCAAAGTTGTTCCACGCTGGCGTTCATGGTTTGCCCAAAGATTGCAGATAGGCCGACGCCAACTTTCCCGCAGCCGCTCCCGTGGCAAGGCAGCAGCCCATGACCCGCGCGCTTGCGATGGCGTCCACGTCGGCGCTAATGGTCTTGCCGGCCATGAATAGGTTCTCTGTGTGCGCCGCCCGCAAGGAACGGGCAGGTATTTCATAACAAGTCCCCGGAGGCAAATACCTGAACTGCGAGATGCCATCCTTGCCCCATTGCTCGATGGGCCAGGCGCAGCGCGCTACGGCGTCGGGAAATTTTTGTCCAGCTAGCACGTCCATCCCGCTCAATAGATGGCGGCCGAGAATCATGCGCCCCGCGCGGGCTGCGGTCCTGAATTCAGTCAATGGGGTTTCGCATTTTTGGAACCCACTGACATTCGCTCGCAAGAAGTCGATCAGGTGTGGGATTTGATCCGCGCAGCCCGTAAACTTTACCGTGACGGAGTGGGGTTCGAGGTTGGGCTGGAAGCTCAGAGGCGGGAAGCCCGCCCGCGCCAACGGCAGCAACACCTGCGCCATTGCGGCGGGCGTGCTGAAATCGTGGTCCACGTGGCGCAGTGGGAGGATGACAGCGCAGGCTTGTGTCGTTTCATCCGTTTCCAAACACCCCAGGCCAATCGCGCGAGCAACTTCCGCGCTGCCGCTGCAATCGATTACCGCACCCACCCTCAAACCGTTCAACCGCGCAATCCGGTTGGTCTCTACTGTCACGTTTGCCAGTGACGTGCTCCACCGGGAGGTCAGATTCGGCGTGGAAGCGAAGGCATCGGCGGCCACTTCACGAAACTTTTCTGGACGGTAGGGCAGGGCCCATACACGGCCCATTCGCACTGGCGCAGTTTCACTGACAGCCTCCACGAATTCACGAGAGTACCCGTCGTTGAGAAAGTTTCCATTGTCGTCGTAAGCTCCGCAAAGAGTAGTGAGTCCGCTAAAACCACCCATCCCGCCGGGGGAGGGGCGTTGATCCAGGAGCAGCACCGCGCAACCGGCGCGAGCGGCGCTCACGGCGGCAGCGATTCCCGCCGCACCGCTGCCAACCACCATAATGTCGATTTGAGCGCTCACGAGGTCAGCAACCGCTGGCGGAGTTTGATTCCGAACTCGAAGGCTTCTGCCTCGGTAAGAGTGGCGGTCAGATGCAGAATCGTAAGGCGCAGCTCGTTGCGAAAAAAATAAAAAATAACTCCTAGTCCTGGCGATGGAGTGACCGCTGCAACATGGATAAAATCCTCAATCGGCACGCCCAGAAAGAAGGTCAACAACGGGTTAACGGCCGCAGTCTCACCATAAAACAAGGAACAGATCTCTCCACCCAAGCCTCGTTTGAGGATGGACATATAGATCGGAAGGGGCAGGAAACGGAACAAATCGCCCAATAGCCTGCTGCTTTCAATCAAACCGGTCCGCAGCGCCTGCACCGTCTGGTCCTTCAAAGCGGTGACGGCGCTGGCCATCGAGCCAAGGTGCTCCGGCAGAAATTGGGTCATTATGATTGCTAGCTGATTGCTAAAAATGGGTTCGACCGCTCCTTTGGGACGCAGTCCAACCGGGACAGGCAGGATGTAGCTCGGAGTGTGACAACCGAGACGTTGATGCAGTTGGTGCAATTCAAGCAGCGCTGCCGCCGCGTGAAATTGGGCCATGCCGAGAACTCCGCAGAGGCGCAGGGCATTGGCCCGCACACGGGCCGTTTCGTCGCGGGAAAATTTTTCCACGTGATACTGCAAAAAAGCGGTGGCGTTGCCGTTGCGAATCCCGAGCGAACGCGGCGCGGTTCGACCGAACTGGTCTATTTGATTGAGGTTCTTCCAAGCGAGTCTGCATCGTTCGATCAAGTTAAGCTGGGCGCGAACAGGCGAGGGTGAAGGCCATGGAACCGGGGGCAGTTCCTCGCGCCCGACGAGCGCGAGAAAATGTTCGGCGCCAGGGGCGTCCATCAGCGCGTGTGCCCAGGTGAAAACGATATTCATGCGTCCGCTCTCGCATTCCACCAGATCGAAGCGCACCAGTTCACCGCGCTTAGTGGCGAGGGGTTCGTTGCACAAGCTTTGGCTCAACCCCGGGCGCTCGCGATGGATACGGACTTGAGGCGCGGAGGCTTCGCCTGATGGAAGTTTCCATTGAGGACGGATCAGCCCGCCGAGTCTGGCGCGGAGAATCGGATACCGCTCCCCGAGTGTGACGAGGCGCTTTTGCAGTGCGGCGGGGGAAATGGCGGCGCCCAGCTCGAGGACGATCTGGCATGAGTTGCCCGCGAAACCATGCCGGCGCAACTCATGATCGAAACCAAGCATGAGGTAATCGCTGCCGTTGAGATACGGATTAGCGCTCATGGAGCAAGCGCACCACCGTCGCCGCCAGGGAACGAACACTGCGCAATGAGTCGCTCGTGATCTCCTGTTCGCCGATCCACAGGCCATGCGTGTTCTCGATGAACAACAAAATCCGAACCAACGACATCGAATCGAAGCCGGCAGCCACCAAGTCGGTTTCCGCTGTGATCACTATGGTTGGCGCGAACACTTCGCGGTGCAAAAAAGTGAGTAGTTCCGCCTCGATCTTTTGCGCCTCAATCATGCGAAGCGACGGCGGCCGCCCGAAGAATTTTGCCCGTGGCGACCGTGCGCGGCAAGAGGCTGACCACATGAAGGCGCGAGGGAACCTTGTAGGAGGAGAGGTGCGCGCGGCAGAAGTCGCGCACTAGCTCTGGGTTGGCCTCCGGCTGCGTTAAAACCACATCCGCTTCGACGACTTCACCCAAATGGGGATGCAACCGGCCATAAACACGGGACTCACGCACAGCGGGATGACGGTTGAGCACCGCCTCGATCTCCTCGGGAAAAACTTTGCGTCCGGCCAGATTGATCATCGCTGTCTTGCGTCCGGCCAAAAACAGAAATCCATCCCTGTCCAGCCAGCCGATATCCCCGGTGATAAACCACCCGTCGCAGGTCGCGTCTTCCCGGGGTATCCAGGGCATGGCATAGGCATCGAACATGCCGGGGCCGCAAATGGCAATTTCGCCGCACCCATTTTCGTCCGGAGCGGCTATCCGCAAGCGCAATGAGTCGAGCGGGCGGCCCACCGAATTCCAGCGGCCCCGGGGGTCGTCCGAATTCAAGCTCACTAAGCCCAACTCGATTATGCCCAGGGCCTGCATAAGCGGCAGATGGAACCGAGTGAAAAAATCCTCGGCCACACCCTCCCCCAGGGCGCAGGTGGTGGAAACGGCCATTCGCACCGAGGAAAGGGAGGCCCCGGAGGTGTCGCGCGCCAGCAACGCATAGTGAAAGGGCGCCGCGTAGAGCACGGTGCCGCGCCAGCGGTTGACCGATTCCAGGAAGGGGCGGGCCAAAACGTGGCGGGCCAGCACAATCGTCGCGCCCTGGCTCAAATACAAAACAATAGTAATCAGGAAATGATGCGACATGGGGAGGCACCACATCACGGTGTCCTTTGAAGTGATGCCCAAGGCCTGATTGGCGGCCGCGAGGCGGTCGCGAACAGTTTCATGAGTCAAGACCACCCCTTTGCGGTCATGAGTGGTGCCGGAGGTGAAACGGATGAAAGCGATGTTCAAGCCATGACTGTCAGAAGGCGGCGTTGGCGTTAGGCGGGTGAAAAAACCTCCTGGCGAGAGCGGCACACTTTGACCGAGTGGTTTCTGGGTGAGAACCGCGTCCAGTTGCATGGTCGTGGCGAGAGCGAAGAACTCCTCATCAGTGCATTCGATTGGAATGGGGACGATGGCGGCCGTGATCCGCCAGAGCGCGAACGTCAGGGCCACGTAGTGAATGCTGTTGGGAAAGCATAGGCCCACCCGACAACCGGGTGGCAATTGAAGGGCCTCCAATTGGAGACTCAAGGCCGCCACTTCCTCGACCAGCCGGGCATAGGACATGACGGTGTCTCCTTCGATGAGCGCGGCTTTTGTGGGCCAACGACTGGCCGTCTGGTCCAACAATTCGGTCAAGTTCATATTGGCTGATAAACGTCGGCAGACACTTTAGGCCGCGGCCCTCCACCCTGTCAACGCGGGTAGTGACAGTGGCAACAATTCTAGACACGTATTTTACGAATTGAGCCGAATTTGAACCACGGACGGACCCTGATGAACACGGATTTTGAGGGACGCATATGGAGCCAACGCGGAGGCGGGCGAACGCCAGTCTCTGACTTAATCTCACAAAGACCAATCCTCGGCGTCCCGCCAACCTTCGTGCCATTAAGTTTCCGACTCGTGCGCAATTTCAAAACAGGCTCCAAGCAATTTATAGTTTGATCCGGGGCCATGCAAAGGACCATCGTGGTGCATCGTATGGTATTGAGCAGGTTTTGGTCGGCGATTATTATTGGCAGCATCCTGTACATTTTCGTTCTGATTGTTTCAGGACGGCTCTATAGCATTGGTCATCTGCTAAATGGAAAGCAGAACGACCCGTTGGTGGTCTCCGAGATCTTAGCCATCGACCTCCAGCAGCAGGATCCACTGCTTTATACTAACGTCCTCTCCAACCGAGCCAGCGGCTTTCAATCCGCGGAGACCCTTTACCAACTGGCTGACAATGGCGTGATTCACGTTTCCAGAGGCAAACAACCTGCCGACGGGATTTTCGTTACGTGCAAGAGCACGATCCTCGATTTGTGGCTGCCGCTCATTGGCTACCTGACCTTTTTCTGCGGACTTCTGAATCTATTGAACGATTCCAACGCTCTGGGAAGACTGGCCCGAGTGTTAACGCCGCTTTTTGTGAGGATTTTTCCCGAGCTTCCCAGGGGTCATCCCGCCTATGGATTCATGACCATGAATTTCGCCGCGAATTTCCTTGGACTCGACAATGCGGCTACCCCTTTCGGGTTAAAGGCCATGGAGTGCATGCAGGAGGCGAACCCTGTCAAGACCCAGGCTTCCAACAGCCAGATCATGTTTCTATGTCTGCATGCCGCTGGATTGACACTGATTCCCACCTCCATCATCGGCTATCGCGCAGCCCAAAAAGCGAGCAACCCGGCGGATATCATGTTGCCGTGCATCATCACATCCTTCCTTGGAACGCTGGCTGCCCTGGTGTTCGTTGGCCTTCGACAGCGGATTCGGTTGCTGAATGGAACGATCCTTGCGTATGTGGCCGGAATTAGCGCGGTGATGGGCCTGTTGCTCTTTTACATCACCCGGCTGGGCGGCCTCGAAAAATTTCGATTCACCGGCAACCTGAGCAATGGAGTTTTATTGGCGATCATCCTGTTAATTGTCCTCTACAGCCTTCTTCACGAGAGGGCGTTCCGGGAAAACAAAACCAACATCTTCGATTCCTTTGTGACCGGCGCCAAGGAAGGATATACCACCGGGCTGCGGATTCTGCCCTACATGATCGCGATGCTTGTTGCTCTGAGCATCTTTCGCAATTCGGGGTTAATGAACATCGCCCTTTCCGGCGTGAGCGGCCTGCTCAACGTTTTCCATGTCGATCCCCGAATTATTGACGCCATTCCGGTAGCCTTAATGCGGCCCTTCAGCGCGGGGGGTTCCCGCGGTTTTATGCTGGACGCCATGAAGACCTTTGGTGCTGATAGCCTCACAGGACGGTTATCCTGTTTGTTTCAGGGCGCGGCCGAAACGACCTTTTACGTGGTGGCGCTCTATTTCGGTTCGGTGAACGTCAAGGAAACCCGCTATACGATCGGCATTATGTTATTGGTTGATCTTGTCTGTGTTCTCGCCGGCATCCTGGTCTGCAAGCTGTATTTTTGAGGTTCCAGGCCGCTTCTCCTCCTCTGGGGTAATAACCCCGATTGTGCGAACCGCTCACGCGCTGACATTACTTTTGGGTGGAATTAATTTGGGGTCGGCTCAAATTGAAACGAAAAGAAATCGAGGATTTAGAGATTATGAGAAGCAGAATGAGACTTTTTCGAACCAACATGCTGGCCCTTTTTCTGGTGGGTTCAGCATCGAACTTCCTTCGTGCGGGTGCGGAAACGGCCCTCGAGAGCGCCCCTCAGGAGGCGAGATTAATCCCCCTCCGAATCGTCGGATCCAACGTCAGAAACTCGCAAGGAGAATACCTTGGCCGGGTGGAGGAGATCGGGGTCAATCCCCATACTGGCCAGATTGATTTCGCCCTGCTCGACGTCGGCTATCCCGCAAATGCTCCCCGGCTCACTCCCATTCCGTGGAACGTGCTGGCGCACGTTTGGGATCAAAGCCAGGCCGGCGGCCTGCCCGGGGCTGTCCAAACTTTCAACCTGAACATGAGCCGCGCCAAAATTGAGCAAGCTCCCTGGGTGGGTCGCAATGCGTGGCCGAGTCCGGCCGAGGCGCAGGGAATTGCCGCCTACTTTCGCGAGGCGCAGGGCGCAGGGCCTCGAAATACCGAGGTGTCCACCGTTGCTTCCAACGTTGCTCCCTTTACTCCCGTGCCGCCGGGAGCGACCAACCCGATTTTCAACACCAATGTATTCTTGAGCCAGACAAACTTTCTCCCGAACCCAACCAATGTTTTCCCAGGCGCCCGAGTCCCGTTTAACCCGGATGTCCCGAACACTTTTCCGGCCCCCGGCAGGACGAACTTTATTACGCCTGTCAATTCCGGGACCCCGGCCGGAAACAATGGGAATGCGAGTCCAGCGCCGCCAGCGGCGGACCCTGCGCCTGCGGTCCCCAACCCGCCGACGGTCGTGCCGGGGGGACCCGCGCCGCCGCCGCCCGTGCGCCGCGTGCCCTTGACACCCGTCCCGAGGGGTTGAGGTGCGCTTATGTACCCTCATCGACACGCCCATGCCAAGCGTTGGGGGACCGTTCACTGATGACTGAGGACTGATGAGGCGGTGGGATGGTGCAGTTTTTGGGTTCCCCGCTGTTTTCGGTGGAATAGGTGTAGTCTCTGGGCATGACACCAGAAAAATTGTTTCAAGAGTTATTGGGTTTGGGATTGAACTGGGAAGTGGTTGAGAGTCGCTTCGAGCGAGAAAGCGGCATCGTGTT
>JBBRPK010000034.1:0-43077 GCA_038228235.1 Verrucomicrobiota bacterium | reverse complement strand
TCTCGGGCCATTTGTGCCGTCGTTTTTATTCCCATCATCGCTTCCAAACCGACCTTGGCCTTGAAAGCGCCACTATATGTTTTTCGTTTCCGTTTCATCGATCTGTTCCTTCTCATTTTGAACAGACCTCGAAAAGCTCAGCTTAGCTCCTGGTCTAAATTTTGGGGTCCACCGCTGACCTCCCCCCATCAAACTCGCGTCGGGGTCTCGCACTGTCGGGCATCGGGTCGCTTGTCACGGCGACGCCGTTTTCGCCCAATGTTCACACCCGGTTCGCGGGCCTGTGCCTACAGAACCGCATCGGGTCGGGCTAAATGGCTAAATAGAGACCCAATCGAAGAACAAGGGGGACTGAACTTGTATGGATTCGTTGGCAATGATTCCATCAATGGGAATGATTTTATAGGTCTTATCAATTCTGTATCTGCCCTAGCTCACTACATGCGTGGATCAGAGGCTTCTTTGAGTATGTCGTTTAGTGAGATTGACACCTCAAGCGTAAAGCCGTCTCAGTTTCCAGACGTAAAAGCCAAACTTCCATCTCAAAAGAGCGGCTGCACGGCAGAACAAGTTCCATTTACGGATGCTCGTGCGGGATTTCAAACATCGGGTGACCAACGGTTTTACTTGGGAAGACTTAGTTTGAAATTACAAGGCACGCTAACAATCAAGTGTGACTGTAGTTGGGAGTTTCATGGAACTCTTAAATCCTTTGACGATAAGTATGACTTTGATAAAGGTAATCGGACTTGGTTGGCTGAGACATTAACAACCATAGGAAGAATGCTGCCTGGCAAGCCATACTATATCCATATTAACGGTTCTAAACCCGCTGATGAAACAGGCAAACCTTAATAGCTATGAAAAAGAAGTTAATGAGTTTAGTATTGTCATCGTTAGCACTTTTGGTGTTAGTAAATGGATGTAAGAGTTCAATGACTCAAAATGAGGCTAAGAAAATCGCTTCTGATAAACTAGCTTGGTATTGCCAACAGGAGCATTTAGGAACTGCTGATTTTGGCGAACCGAGAACTTCAAAGGAGAAGAGCGATTACGTATTTGATTACACTTCTCAAAGCAAACCGGTTCATTTGGTGCGTATATATGTTACATCATCAGGCGGAACTGAGTTACATAGATTGATTGAATAATTTAGAAAACGTGTCGGTTTGACATTGTCAACTCAACATCCCCCTTCGCTGGCGCGTGTTGTCATGGCGGCTGCGGAACAAAGGCCAGCCGCCATGACAACACTGTCATTTTGCGGGTGAGAACCAGACGCTGTCACCGGGCGAATCAAAACCAGCCACTCTGAGGCAAGGCGTTCATATCATTTCATTCATCCCCTGCAAAGTTAAAAAGCAGCTTTGGCAGATCCTCTGCGAAGCTGCCCAAACCAGCCATTGGCCTTTCCCCGATTACCAGGACCATCCAGCCGGGGGAGCGCAGCGGAGCGGAGCGAACCCGGCACGAAGCGGTTGGATCCACCGACCACCCAAGGCCCATGAAAAGGGGTTAGCCCGCCTTGTGGGCCGAACGGTTAAGGAGGTTGATAGCAGCGGTCAAGCCCCTATCTTTCCCATTTTCTATTGACAGACCGCCACCAAGCTTAGCACAATCACGTCATGCCACGCCAATTGCGCCTCCAATACCCCGGTGCCATGTACCACGTCATGAGCCGTGGCAACCAGCGCAAGGACATATTCCTGGACGATGTGGACCGGCAGGATTTTCTCAAGACACTGGCCGAGGCCTGCCAGAAAACTGCATGGCAGGTGCATGCTTATTGCCTCATGGGCAACCACTATCATCTGGTGGTTGAGACGCCCGACGCGAATTTGGTGGCTGGCATGGCGTGGCTGCAAGGCACCTACACCACCCGGCTGAACCATCGGCATAAACTGATTGGACACGTCCTTTCCGGGCGTTACAAATCGCAACTGGTCGAGGGCAGCGGCAATGGCTATCTGCGGACGGCCTGTGATTATGTGCAATTAAATCCGACACGCGCTGGCTTGCTCAAAGCCCGAGGAGCGGCTTTTGGCCTATCCCTGGAGCAGCTTTGGCTATTATTTGGCCGCCCCGCAGCATCGGCCCGAGTGGATACGGGTGGACCGGCTGCTGGGCGAGCACGGACTGGAGCACGACAGCCCGGCGGCGCACGAGGAATTTGAGCGGCGCATGGAAGCTCGTCGTTTGGAACCTGGCGACCCAGAGGGCCTTAAAGCGCTCCGACGGGGCTGGTGCCTAGGGAGCAAGGAATTCAAGCAAGAGCAGTTGGACGAAATGAAAGGCAAAGTGGGTGAACATCATTTTGGGGAGTTGCGCTTGCAGACCGCGGAGGCCAAAGGCGAACTGATCATGGCAGAGGAATTGAAGCGTCTGGGCTGGCAAGAAACGGAATTTGCGATGCGGCGCAAGCACGATCCGGGCAAGGTCCAAATAGCTTTGCGGCTGCGCAAGGAGACAACGCTTTCGGTCAAGCAGATTGCCGAGCGCATTGACTTTGGCACATCCAAGAGTGCGAGCTTCCGTCTGCTGACGACAATTAAGAGAGAAAACTGCAGCAAGCCCGCGCAGGGCACTCTCAGATGATCACCAGAATTGGGAAAGATGGAGGCTTGACCCCTTTCAATGTTGTCCGCTGGAGGGCTGACGACGAGGCGAATCGCCCGCCCACTTCGAACGCGCCGAGGTCCGCGCCGTCGCCGTCGATGGCGTTTTCATAGTTGGGCAGGTCGGTTGGTCGAGCCCGGCCTCGCTGATCGGTGGTGATGGCACTGCTGTCCCCCCGATCAATCACGGGGCTGCCGGGAAGCTGGGCCATCGTGGGGCTGGAACCGCCATTGCCCCAGCGTGGCTGGGCTGTTACGCAAGGAATTTGTCTATTTGATGCCCGACATTCACTGGTAAATGTCGTCAACCCTCAACCAAACAGCGCCAACTCCCCTCGCTCGTTTGCGCTCTTCTCATCCTTGCTCCACAGGTGGGTCTTTGGGTTGTAACACCAACCGCGCTGTTCAAGCCTGTTTGTAAACTCCGTCCGGTCCAGGTTCAAGCAGTTCAGGGCCCGACGCTGCCACAATCCCATAATCAGGCGATTGAACAGCGCCTCGCTCGTAAAAGTCCTCACACCGTTCGTCAGGCACGCGTCAAAAACCTCGGATAGAATTTTCGCTGGTTCATGCCCCGTGTCGTTTCTCGCAGCAGGAACTGGCTTCAGCATTCGCTTGGGTTTATAAAATGTAAGAATCATTTCTCCAGCCAGAACACTGGCCGAATTCTTCTTCTTGTGCATCGACCAGATCACATCGCCGGTTTGTGTTATGGCCGCCTTCAACTCTGCCCCACAATCGCTGGCCGTTTCCAGGATCGTTGAAAAGTAGCTTGTGTCCCAGTGCTGAAACACAATTGAAAACCAACGCTCGGGCCGCAGCAGCCTCAGGCTGGTCCTTATGCTCCTCGCGAGGCCTTGCTTGTAGTGTTCCTCTGTGTGTCCACACTGGCCACCCACAATGGTTTCAAGGTTTCGCGCCTCATCCGAGACTCGAAGACCTAGCCAATGGTTCCACAGGATGGACAAATCCAAATATGTGATGAAGCCTCCGTAGGGAGGGTCGGTGAAAATATAATCCACGCTTCCAGGCTTTAAAACCTGATCCAGTGCCCCGGCGTCATGTGCCAAAACGTTGAAGTTTTTGGCGCTATCAAGCTCCGAAGCTCCGTCCGACCGAAGTTTCCAAAAGTAGGCTAGCTTTAAGACTTCCTGTTTAGCCGCCAAAACATTGAGGTATCGGCCACTAAATGTTTCCCAAATAGGAAGCTCCACGCATTGCGAAGCGAGCTTGTAGCGGTAAATGCTGAAGATGCTGGAGCCGCCCCGGCTTTCGGCGCGACCTTTCGCGGACAAGAAAGTCTTGTTCAACTTCGCAACCGACGCCGACCAGGCGAGTAGGAGCGAATCCCGCGCCGATGTCTCTGGCTCCTTCTCGATGGCTTTCTTTATGAGCGCGAGCCCGGCCAACTGGCGAGGCGTGAACATATCATAAAAGAATTCCGCGTCAGAATTTCGCGGCAGGCGGACGTTCTCCGGCAACGTCAACCGCTTGAGCCATCGCTTGGCAATCTCCTCATCCTTCTCGATCTCCTTTACTCCTTTCTCGCACGCGTAGCGAATCCGCTCAAAAGCGGTTTGCAGCGGCACGGTGGAAGTTAGCGTCGTATCAGCGATGTTGCGGGCGATGAAATTCGCAAAAGGATTCAAGTCATTCTGAATCGCCTGCCTTCCGAGCAGAAACGCTTCGATGGCTGTCACGCCGGTCCCGCCAAAAGGATCAAGCACCACGTCACCCTCGCGTGAGTAACGCTCGATGTAGGCACGCACCACGTTCGCAGGCCGGCGAGTGAAATAAGGGTGGACACCATAGTGCCTGGCCTCCTCCTGACGGGCGGCAGGAATCGACTCAAGAATGGGATCAATGGCTGCGCGAGTCATTTAGGAGCCAAGATAGTTCGCCAGAGTGGATAACTCCAGGACATCAATGTGCTCGGGCGGGTTTACGAGATCGTGTTTCATGCACAACACGACGGCTCTGGGCAGCTTCGCGTAACGCGTGATCTGATAGCTGAAACTTGCGGATCGTTTTTTTATTTCCACGGGGCAAACGTACGGTGGCAGGCCTTCGAAAGAAAATTTGCTTGCTGGACAATCATAGCCCTTGCAGAGGTACAGGCTCAGGTCCAGCCCCAACACCGAGAGCGCTCCGGCCGCCCGGAGCAGGTCCGACTCATGCACGTTTCGCATAGCAACATGGCCATGTTCATCCACGATGCGCCGAATCTGGCGGCCAGCCCAGGCCACATCCGCTGCACACTCCTTACGCTTTGCCGCGATCTGTGACTTCCAGAATTTGCTCTGGTAATCACGATGGAAAGCCAGAGGACTTCCCACCTTTTCCAGTGTCTGGGGCCGCTTGCCTCCTCTCATCAAGACGGCTATCGGGATCAGTATGAAGTGGCCGGCTGGATGAATGATCGCCTCAACCTCGATTCGCTCGAAATCAGGTTTCGTCTTCAGCCCGTACCAAAATCGAATCGCCTCACCAATCGACTTCTTGCCGCTGGGGCTCTGGATACGATCGTGCCCGACGCTGCCTTTAACTACCTTCCCATTCTTCCCGAGCTTGTGGGCACGCCCAACCGCCATGAACGAACTGCTGGCAATACCGTATGGTGTCTGCAAGACCACTGGGCACGCCCCATGGCGGCGAATGAACTCCTTCACGAAGACGGGCAAATCGTGAAAGTAGTATTGCGGCCCACCTGTAGCGCGGCTATCGACTTTGGTTTGTTGCAAATGCATACCGTCGTCGTCGATTGTGCGCAGACCGCGCGCCTTTTCAAGGACAGACTGAATCCGGCGGCTCGATCTCGCCGGATGGGACGGATAGGCGGGATTCGTCATGGCTACGGCACAAGGCTCATCACGAAGGCGTTTCCCCGTTGCGATCCAATCGTTGCTGCGTTCGCAGGGGGTAAAGGACATCCGTTTGGCCGGCGCGGTGCGCACCATTCATGTCGTCAGGCGATTCATGGAACTCTCTATTCCTTGGGCGGCGTGCCGACTAAGGGCTGGCTGCTGCGAAGGTAAGCGAAGAGGTCTCGCACCTGTTTATCCGTGAGTGGATCGAGCAATCCTTCTGGCATCAGGGAAAGGCCGGAGGCTTTCAGTTCCACGATGTCTTTTCGTTCGACGACCACGTTCCGGCCATCTAGTCCACGCAAAACCACAATTTGGTTGTCTTTGTCCGCCAGGAAACCGGTCAGGGAACGGCCATCCTTGGTTTCCAGGGTAAAGTTTTCATAGCCTTCCCGGATTTGCGCGCTGGGATTGACGATCTGCAGCAGCATGTTTTGGAGGTCATTTCGCTGATAGGAAGTCAGGTCGGGGCCGATTTGCGCACCCAGGCCAAAAAGGGTGTGGCACCCCGCGCAAGTATTGCCGAAGAGCGCGCGTCCGTTGTAAGGATTGCCAGTGCCAACGCGCATGATTCCTGTTAGCCGCGTGAGTTGCTTTCCCATTTCAGCGGTGGTGGGGACCTCCGTCTGGCCCCAAATCTTTTCGGCCAACTGCGCCAGCTTTTCATCCGGGTAAAGTTTGATCTTGCGAATCATGCTCACGGGAACGTCCTCGGGCTTGATCTGGCCGGCTTCGACCGCCTTGGCCAATTGCCAGGACCAATTCGCCCGGCTGACGAGAAGGGTCTGGGCGGCGACGAGTGACGATTTGTCGAGGGTCGGATAGAGCGCCAGGACGCGCCGGGCGATTTCCGGATCATCAAAGGGTTGGAGCGCCCCCAAGGCGCCTTTGCGGAGTGCGTGGTCGTTGGTTTTTTCAATGGTTTGCAGAAGCACGGGCACACTTGCGGGCACCTTTAGTTCGCCAAGGATTTCAATGTATTCCAAACGCTGGCTCCCTTTGGCCTGCTCATCAGCGATGGTTTTGAGGGCGGCTTGGATTGCCTCGGCGCGGCCTTGGCGCATTTGCAAGACGATCGAGCCTTCGCCCTGCCGGGCCATCGCTTTCACTAATTCGTCGGGGAGGCCGGTCATGGACCGTCCTTTGAAAGCGGCTTCAAAACCTGCCATCAATGCTTTGCTATGTTCGGGGGCGGGCGCGAGATCGAATAACCGCGCGCACGTCAGCAGATCCCTGCGTGCGCCTGCCTGGGCATAGCGTCGCATCACTCGCTCCAGGATATGCTGCTTGACCAGGGGCCGATTCCACAGGGGTGAGTTGTCAAACAGCGCCAGCACGGCGTCGCGATCTGCTTCCGCCTTGGACTCAATCGCCCACCAGAGGAGATTGGGCATGCGGTTGTCGGTGGCATCTTCATCATGCTCAAGAAGCTTGCGCACCATCGCGAGGCATGGCCCTGCCGGCAAGCGGCGCGCCGAACAGGCCAGTTGGTTGCGCGCTTCCAAATTATCTTCAGAGCGAGCGAGCCAAGTGAGTTTTTCGGCGAGAGCTGGGGAAATCCGATTTTCGTCGCAAAGCAGCCGCACCGTCCAGAGCCGGACGTACGGGTCTGGATGAGTCAATGTTTTCAAGGCGGCTGATTCGGTAAGACCTCCGCAGAGATGTAATGCCCATAGTGTCTCAAGTGCGGACTGGCCGGTAGTGCGGGAGAGCAGGTCCCTCAATTGTGGAACAACTGCTTTGTCCTTCCGATCCGCCAGGAGGCGGAGGGCCGTTTGCCGGAACCATTTATTAGTATGGCTGAGGAGATCAACCAGTTGCGGCGAAGAAAGGTTTGTCAGATTAAACGGCTTGCCTGGTTTCGCGCCTTTGGCTTTGAGGCGGTAGATGCGCCCATTGCTTGAGTCCAGTCTGCCTTCCTGGCTGCGAACATGGCTCACCTGCTGGTCATACCAGTCGCAAACATAAATGGCGCCATCAGGCCCCAATTTTATATCCACGGGACGAAACCAGCGGTCCTCACTCGTGAGCACATAGCTCAGATCTTTGGTTTTGAACGAGGACTGGTCTTGGAACATATCACTCCAAACGACCCGGCCCTGCAGCGGCTCAACGCCAAAAAGTTTACCAACATACTGCCGCGGAAGCGCGCCGCCGTCATAAATGATGAAGTTGTGAGTGAAGCGCGGGGCATTGTTATTTGGCATGGCCGGGAAATAGCCGAAGGCAAAGGGATTCGAGAGCGGACCATGTTTCTCAAAACCCTTTTGCAAATACCCTCCCTGCACATAATGGAAGCCGCGCGTGTCTCCCCCATTGTGTCCGGAGAAGATCCGGCCTTTGCCGTCCAGCTCGACTCCGAACGCGTTGCCGCCTCCTTCGGCGAACACTTCGACGCGCCGCGTCTCGGGGTGATAACGCCAGATGAGTTGGCCCATCGTGCTCAGGAAAGGTTCCTTGTCCACGCCCGGACGCATGAGATGGGCTGAGACGGTGCTCCCTTGTGCTCCGTAAAGCCATCCATCGGGACCCCAGCGGAGACTATTCGCGACTGAATGTGTATCCTCCAAACCGAAACCCGAAAGATGCACCACCGGGTCCCCATCAGGAATGTCATCGCCATTCGCGTCGGGATAAAACAGGAGGTAAGGCGGATTGAGCACCCACACTCCACCGCGACCGCGTTCCACGGCCGTGACGATATTCAGCCCTTCGACAAACGTTGTATGTTTGTCAAAAATTCCGTTCCCATGAGTGTCCTCGTGGATGGTGATTTTATCACGGCCTTTGAAATGATGGGGCGGCGGCGGCGGAACTTTATCATAGACCGCTCGCCAGAAGCTGTCATGACTCACCATCTTCAAGCCCGCCGGTTCGGGATATTGGAGGTATTGCACCACCCACATCCGCCCGCGTTCATCGAAATTCAGAAAGACTGGCTGCGCTACAATCGGTTCTGCTAGGACCGGCTCAATTTCCAAATCTTCCGCGACTCTAAATTTTTGCAACGATTCCGCGGGGCTGAGAGGCTTCGAGCCTGCAGGCGCTTCACCGGGCGGCTCTTTGGAGGCGCTGAGAGCGGAGTTGCCTTTCGGTTCCGCGCCGGAAACCACGGCGGCAGATGCTATCAGACCACAAGCAACCAAACAGAAGGGTCGGAACATGACACGCCATGACCGAACGAGTTGCCCGCCAGGAAAGCGGCGACAAGTCAGCTCACTCCAAAATCCACAGATGTTTTGAGTTGGGGCAAAGGGATTTATCAATGATTCGTTCCTCTTGCTGGCGATGGCCGATCATTTTTCCGGCGACTCTGTTTGCAAGGCCCACCGGATTCCATTGACGAGCAAGCGCCGGAACTCCGGGTTCTTAAAATCGTCGGGATGACCCAGTGAAGTGTAAAAGACCGGGGCTCTGTTAGGGCCATAAAACCTCGTCCAGGCCACGGGTTCGACTGGCGTCCCAGGAATAGCGCCGATCAGCAGCGTCCGCGCCGTGTCTGACAATGGGCTGACTTTATAGAGCGAGCCGTTTCCTTGTAGTTTGGATAGATCCAGTCCCTGGAGGATAGCGTCTGCGGCCGCCCCCGGAGCGATGGTGATGCTCACTTTTGGTGAGGCACCATGATGGCCGCTGTAATGTCCGCCCAATACCTCCGGATCGAATTCCGGCCACTCAGCCAGCCGAGGGTTAAGGTGGAGATTTTCTTTATCAACAGGCAACGGGGCAAAAGCGTGGCAGGCGGTGCGGATGCCAACTAACGGTTTGCCGGCGGCGAGATGCCTGCGAACCGCGTCTAGTTGCTCCTTGAATGGGGTGCGCCGACGAACGCTGATGAGAAGCAAATCGCCATTCCGGAGCGCCTGGACGAGGCGCCGGAAATTGTTCTTATCCTTGGCATCGGCCTGAATAACGGTGACGCGAAAGCCACTTGGCTCCAATTCTATTTTGGCAAATTCCGGCAGGGTTTCCCATGTTTTATATTCGTCCTCGCCAATCAGGAAGACCAGGTGGGCATTTTTCTTTAAGTCTGCCGCCAGTCCAGAGGCGCAAAAAAAGATGAGAAGCCCAAACATTGGAAAATAGCGGCGCATAATCCAGTTCAGATACCGGGAGTTGCCCCCTGCGTCAACTCAACAATCACCGCCTGTGGATTGTGTGAAAGGGCCATTGCCAAATCCGTCCCCGCCCGGCGCTCCGATGCCCCATCTACCGGAACGGTCCGCCGCATGCCGCCTCGCTGGGCTGGAGGGATGGAGAGCCACATCTCCATCCCTACCCCTGTTTATAGAACGGCCTTCACACCACGGTCCCGTGCGGGATAACACCGTTCTTCGGAATGACGACGATCCCGTCGCGAATGTAAAAGAGGGGATGATCCATGCACTCCGGTTTGCCGGCGGGGGAGATGACAACATTATCACCGATGCGAGCATTTTTGTCGATGATGGCATTTTCCACCCGCGTGTTCTGGCCGATGCCGATCCGGGGTTTGCCCAGGAGTTCGTTATCGAGGATCGAGGCGTGAGATTCATAGTAATCACCCCCGAGCAGCACTACCCTGTTCAAATCGCTTCCGGAGCCTACCACGCTGCGGATGCCAATGATCGAATGGCTGATGTTGGAGTGGTTGATGATGCAGCCATCGGAAATAATGGCGTGGTTAATGTGGGCGCCATTAATCTTGGAGGCCGGGAGCCAGCGCGGTCGGGAAAAGACCGGCGCACTCATATCGAAGAAGTTAAACCGGGGCAATTCCGATGTCACATCGAGGTTGGCATCAAAAAAGGAGCGGATGGTCCCCACGTCCTCCCAATACCCTTGGAAGATATAAGAGAAAACGCGGCAATTCGCAATGGCCGCCGGGATAATATCCCGTCCAAAATCGGTCATGGCGTTGTCTAAAAGCTGAACCAGCACGTCGCGGTTGAAAACATAAATGCCCATAGAGGCCAGGTAATAATCATCCTCTCCTTCCACGCCGAACTTGGAATACAGGTCCCGGTTCAGCTTCAAGGAATCAAGCACCTCCGGTTCCTTCGGCTTTTCCACGAAACGGGTGATGCGGCGTTCCTGGTCGATCTCCATGATGCCTAGCGATTGGGCGTCGCCCCGGCTGATCGGAATGGTAGCGATGGTGACGTCGGCGGCGGTCTCGGCATGCTGAGCAATGATGCGGCGAAAGTCCATGCGATAAAGCTGGTCGCCGCTCAAAATGACCATATATTCGAAGTCGTGGTTCAGGAAGTGAAGCAGATTCTTGCGAACCGCATCGGCGGTGCCTTGGTACCAAGAGGTGTCGGTCAAGGTTTGTTCGGCCGCCAGAATTTCCACGAAGCCGCCCGAAAATTGGTCGAACTTATAAGATTGAGAAATATGCCGATGTAACGAAGCAGAGTTAAACTGGGTGAGCAAGTAAATGCGCTTTAAGTTCGAGTTAATGCAATTGGAAATGGGAATATCGACCAGACGGTACTTGCCCGCCAAAGGCACGGCCGGTTTGGCCCGCTCCTTGGTCAAGGGGAAGAGCCGCGTGCCCGCCCCGCCGCCCATGATGACGGAGAGCACGTTGCTCGTGTTTGGTGACATGCGTTTGCCTTGCATAAAAAGCCTTTCTTCGGAATATCTAAACTCTCTATACCCTGCCGCCCGTCCGAAACGCAAGCGGCATTGCGCAACAAGTTTCGCGGGATGAGGGACTCGACTCCCGGCGAGCGTGGACTAGCATGGAATTAACCTAAAGCTATGTGTGGCATCATTGGCTATGTTGGGAAACAAAAGGCTGCCCCGATAATCCTCGAAAGTTTGCGCCGGCTGGAATATCGCGGGTATGACAGCGCCGGTCTGGCCATCATCCGCGACCACCAACTGCTGACCCGAAAGCGCAAAGGAAGAATCGACGAAGGCCTGGCGAAACTCCTCTCCGCTGAACCTTTGGATGGACAGCTTGGCTTGGGCCACACTCGTTGGGCCACTCATGGGCCTCCTTCCGATGAGAATTCCCATCCTCATTGCGATCAGAGCGGGCGCATTGCAGTGGTGCATAACGGAGTCATCGAGAACTATGAACGGCTTCGAGACCAATTGAAAGGGCACCACTTCCTGTCTGTCACCGACACGGAGGTGCTGGCGCACGTCATCGGGGAACATTATGCCAAACTGGCGGGAAAAAACGGGGATGTCCATCCTCTGGCGCAGGCCGTCATGAACGCCCTGCGCGAAGTGATCGGCGCCTATGGCATCGCCGTCATTTGCTCGGACCACCCGGACGTGATCGTGGGCGCGCGCCGGGGTTCGCCCCTGATCGTGGGAGTTGGCGATGGGGAAAATTTTCTGGCAAGTGATGCCAACGCCATTGCCCCGCACACCCGGCAGGTCGTGTACCTGAACGATTATGACGTCGTCACACTTCGCGCCGGCCAGTTCAAGGTCGCCAACCTGGGGTCCGATACCGCCCAATGCCAGATCAGCCAATTAGAGTTTGACGCCGAGTCGGCTGAACGGGGTGAGTTCGACCATTTCATGCTCAAGGAGATTTTCGAGCAACCGCGCACCGTCGAAAACGCCATGCGCGGACGCATGGTTCATGACGAAGCCACCGCGAAATTTGGCGGGCTTAATTTGACGGTGGCGGAATTGCGCTCTATTGACCAAATTGTCATCACGGCTTGCGGCACGAGCTGGCACGCCGGGCTGGTCGGGGAATATTTGTTCGAGGAATTCGCGCATATCCCAGTCGAAGTGGAATACGCCAGCGAATTTCGCTATCGCAACGCGCCCATCGAAAAAAACACCCTCGTTCTGGCCATTACCCAATCCGGGGAAACCGCGGATACCCTTGCCAGCCTGCGCGAAACGCAGCGCCGTGGGCATACCGCGCTGGCCATTTGCAACGTGGTCGGCAGCACTATTGCGCGCGAGGCGGACGGCGGCATTTATCTCCATGCCGGCCCGGAAATCGGCGTCGCCTCCACGAAAGCCTTTACTTCCCAAGTCACCGTGCTGACGCTGCTGGCCTTGCTCATGGGCCGGATGCGGATGCTCTCATTAACTCGCGGCCAGCAGATCCTCACGGCGCTCCAAGCGGTGCCGGCACAGCTCGAAACCATTCTGGCTCAAACCGAAACCATCAACAAAATCGCCCGGAAATATCAACAAGCAGAGGATTTTTTCTTTCTGGGCCGGCAATATAATTTTCCAGTCGCTCTCGAAGGCGCGCTCAAGCTCAAGGAAATTTCTTACATCCACGCCGAAGGCTATCCCGCTGCCGAGATGAAACATGGCCCCATTGCGCTCATTGACGAGCGAACTCCCAGCGTGGTCATCATCCCTTCCGATGCCATGTATGAAAAGACCTTGAGCAATCTGCAGGTGGTCAAAGCGCGGAAAGGCCCGATCATCGCGATTGCCACGGAAGGGAACAGCCGAATCGCCAAAGAGGCCGACGACGTGATTTACCTGCCGCCCACGATTGAGCCGCTATTTCCTTTATTGGCTGTCATTCCCTTGCAATTGCTCGCTTACCACATCGCGGTCCTGCGGGGCTGCGACGTGGACAAACCTCGTAACCTCGCCAAGAGCGTGACGGTGGAGTAGCCCAGGCCGCCGCTTTCTCCCAAACGCGGACGGCGCCTGGATCGTGTCCACCCTTTGGGTGCCCGGGCGCGTTTCAACGGAAAGGCGGGCCTCCTTTTCTGGGGAAGGACGAGCTCCGCGAGTCCCTGATCTCTCGAGGAGAAATTAGGGACGCGTGGAACTCGTCCTTCCGAGTTAATTGAGTTAGGCGCATCAGTTTAAAAAGCGTTTCGATTCTCAATTCTCAATATTCTGATCGAGAATTGGTTATTGGCTATCACGACTCGCAAACCATTTCGTCGCACTAGGTTTATAATTATCTTAATTCTTCCGTCCGCTCAGAATCATCTCACGCCCCGTCAAATAAAGGATCACGATGAGCGCAAGAAACGGGATGAGCGCCAGCAGGTCTGAATAAGCTCCTTGAAAGAAGGGATTGCTCGCGGACCATTGCTGGATGGCGGCATTGAAATCCGCGATACTTCTGCGCAATCCGTGCCCGGAAGGATCAGCCAGGCCGGCGCTCAGCGCGATGCCAATGCCGGCAATCGCTCCTCCTGCGATGTAACCTGAGGACATCAGGACGCCAGGGCTCTTGTCCCCTTCCGCCACTAATTGTTCTTCGGTCAGTTGTGAGTGACGGTGCTTATGACGGATGGTGCGATCCACTAACCAGCGCACGACCCCACCGATAAATATAGGGCTGGAGGCAGAGAGTGGAAGATAAACCCCGACGGCGAACGCTAATGAAGGAATGCCTGACATTTCGAGAACAATCGCAATCATGACGCCCAGCAGCACCAGTCCCCACGGCAATTTGCGGCTGAGAATCCCCTTGATGATATACGACATGAGCGTGGCCTTCGGAGCATCGAACTTCACGACCGGTGTCCCATCGGGCCGCGCGCGGTGAACGCCATTGATCCCTGGATCAACCAGATAGACGGGAACTCCCTGATCATTCACCAGGTAACGGCCAGGATAACCAGCGGCTTCCTCCGTGTTTTGCCAGACATAATAATCCTGGGCATCGCCGCCCGCTTGGGGACCCTTCAGCTTCTCTCGTTGTTTCAGCGCCGCACGGTCCACGTGCAGATTGGCGGGAAAATTCTCTCGCGCCTTCCAAGCAACCAAGCCTGCGTTGTTGACGAGATACTCACCGGGCGCAAGCCCCGCTTCGACAGTGGCGTTGTCTAACACTTTTAAAACACGATACGAGCCAGTCGCTCCAGGAGGCGTTTCACCGGTGTAGGGAGGCAACTTTTCGGAAACGGCAATGGATTTCGGTTCGGCCATTTTTTCGAAGGTAACTCGAGGAACATAGACAGTGGCCGCGTTGTTCATCACCAACAGAATCGGACCCAAAATGAGCGCAGAACCGAGGGCGCCGATGAGAATCGCTATCTGTTGAGCCCGAGGCGTGGAACCGATCAGGAACCCCGTCTTGAGGTCCTGTGAAGTGCTGCCGCCATTCGAGGATGCAATGCAGACGATGGCCCCGACCGAAAGTGCGGTGACGAAATAATTGCTGCCGGTCCAGCCCAGCAGCAGAAAAATCAGACAGGTGAGCAGGAGGGTCGCCACAGTCATCCCTGAGATGGGATTGGAGGTCGAACCGATCTCCCCCGTGAGGCGCGATGAAACGGTCACGAAAATGAAGCCAAAAACCACAATCAGGAGAGCGCCTGCCACATTCATGTGCAGGGAAGGGGCTAAAGTGATCGCGAGGATGATGGCCGCGATGCCACCCAGCACGAGCTTGAGCGGTAAATCATGATCGGTTCGCACCACTGAAACTTCGGCTTTTTCGGCTCCTCTGAAATCTCGCAGTCCCTCTTTCAGACCGTGCCAAATCATCGGCAGAGAACGGAAGACGCTGATGATCCCGCCCGCCGCTACCGCGCCCGCTCCGATGTAAAGCACGTAGGCGCCTCGAATCTGGTTTGGCCCCATCTCATGGATGGGCAAGGTGCCGGGGGCCACGATCCCGGCCATGTTCTCGCCAAAGAATTTGATCATCGGAATCAGAACCAAATAGGAGAGCACGCCGCCTGCGCACATGATCGCGCCCAGGCGTGGTCCAATAATGTAACCCACCCCCAACAATTCCGGCGAGATCTCCGCCGCCACTGAGGCGGCTTTGAAGGGCGCTCCAAAAATTTTCTCGGGCACATCTTTCCAAAGCTGGAAAAGCGCCATCATCGTTTTGTAAAGCAGCCCCAGGCCAAACCCCGTAAAGATCGTCTGAGCACGAGTACCTTGTTCCGCGCCCTTGGCCGCTAGTTCCCGGCTCTGGCGTTTCGCGCTTTCGGAGGAAGCGGCTTTTGATTCGGCGGATGCCCCGGCTTTGAGCACTTCGGCGCAGGCCGTGCCTTCGGGGTACTTCAGCTTGCCGTGTTGCGCGACGATCAGGGCGCGACGCAATGGAATCATCATCAGAATTCCTAACAAGCCCCCGAGCACTGCCACCAGGATGACTCGTCCGATTTCCAGGTCAAAGCCCAAAATCATGATTGCCGGCATGGTCACTCCCACGCCAAAGGCGATCGATTCGCCTGCCGATCCGGCCGTCTGAACAATATTATGCTCAAGGATGGTCGCCTCCCGCAGCCCGAATCGCGAAAAGAGCTTGAAAAGGGTGATCGAAATCACCGCCACGGGAATGGAGGCGCTGACGGTCAAGCCGACTTTCAGCACCAGGTAAAGAGATGAGGCGCCGAAGACCATTCCCAGCAGGGTGCCCACGATGATGGGGATGGGGCGCAGTTCCGGCAGATGGGCGGAAGCCGGAATGTAAGGCTGAAACACTGCTGAGGCAGGGTTCTCAGGAACCGCGCCCACGATGTCAGTGTGCTCAGATCCCGATTTCATGGAGAAAGGATGATGGGCTCTCCTCGGAGCATCCAGCAGATTTTCTAAGAGCCTGTTTTAAAATTCCGTGGGGTCCTGTTTTCGCGGAAAAGGCCGGATGGCGAGGCGCGACGAGGGAGCTTATCCGCCAGCGACCTGCGACCGAGGAGCAACAAAGCCAGTCGGCTTTTTCCGCGAAAACCCTCCGGGCGGCGGGTCTTTTGTCAGCGGCCTGCGTTGACTCGGCCGTCACAGCCCGCTGCGGGGATGGTCCGGCCTCGCCGCCTTGGCCACAGCCAAAATCATTCGCCGCAGGACCCCACGCAATTTTAAAACAGGCTCTAAAGGGACAGCAATCGTTTTCGTTCATTTAATCAGAGGGGCGCTCCGCATCCTTTGGCATTAGGGAGATTTCGCGGGCTAAAACTCGATCTGCACGTTTGTATAGTTGCCAATGGGAACAGTTTTAGCTTCCGCCAACGGATTCAGGAACTCCACTTTATTCCGGCACACCACGCCTGCGGCGAAATGCACCTTCCCGGACACTTTGAAGGAATCACATTCCACGAGCGAAGGAACGCCGGCCGCAAAAAAGTTTTCGAAATCCGCCAGCAGTTTGTAATACTGCGGATCCAAGTCTATCAGCGTTGGCTGCCCTTGCCGCGCTTCCTCGAGGACGAGACGGGAATCTTCGGTGATGCGATACAAATCGGAGCGCAAGGCCAGAAGGTCGGCAGTCGTTTTGACCGGAGAAAAACGGGTGCGCGGGACCACGATGGCGCCGGCCTGCGCAAAGCACTCGATGGCAGCGCCCATGGCCGATTCGAGTTGCAACACTTTGGGCGAAGCCGGCTTGCGCGGGTCCAAAGTCTTTAGGTTCTTGATCAATGCCAGCGGCAAAACGCCCCCGCAACGGTCCAGCTCCATTTTCAAATGGTCGAGCCGCACCCATAAATTGTTCGTATTAAAATAACGGTGCCGCTCGATGTCCTGGAACGCCGTTTCGTCTTCTTTGGGACATTGAGCTGACTCGCGCAAGACCAATCGACCATCACTGCGCCGGCGCGCCAGATGGCCGCCTTTGCGATCGGAGCCAGTGCGTTCCGCCACCTCCATGAGAAACGACAGGCCGCCGTCTGCGAAATAGCGCAACAGATTTAGATCGACAGTCGCGCCCAGATTATCCGAATTGGATACGAACAGGTAATTGACGCCTCTGGCCAATAACTGATCCAGCAAGCCGCTGCCCAGCAACGCCGGATACAGGTCTCCATGGCCCGGCGGGCACCACTCCAGCTCCGGGTCCTCAGGCCAGGAGACCGGCTCGAAAGTCTTCACGTCTATTTTAGGAACCATGTTTTGCAAGAAGTCCAACTGCCCGCCGCCGCCCAGTCCCGGGTATTTGCCAAGATAATCGAGGGTGTCTTTTTGAGTGGTGAAACTATCCATCAGATAAAAAGCGGGCTCAGATCTATTTTGCCGCAGATGGAGGATCTGCCTGGCCATGAAATCGAGAAAAGTATCCTGGCCCTTGACCCGGATGAGTGATTTGACACGATCCAGTCCCATGCTGGTTCCAAGGCCGCCGTTCAACTTAATTACCGCCAATTCCCGGACGAGATCGGTGTTGGTTTTGTTTTGAACCTCATCCAGCTTGGGAAGCGATGCGATGGGAGCAATGGATTGTTCCGGCAGCAAACCCGTCTGTCCCGCCATCACTTGGTGGACGGCCTTTAAAAAAGCAGCGATAGTAGGGTCCGCCACGCCGGCGGAGCGCATCTTCGTCTCGATGAGTTTGTCCAAATTATTGACGTTCATAATCGGCCCCAGCAAGGTGTGGCGACTATTGGGTTGCGCCGCGTTAGGAGTCAAGTCTGGAAGCAGGTTCCCAGATCGAACTGATCATAGATGTGCAAACGCCGGAAATCGGGCGTCGCTTGGAGCTACGCTTGCGTCCGGTAGGCCCCAATTCCGTCAATTCGATAACGTTTGCGGGCGCCGCCATCCATCTCCAATTCCACTTCTTCACCGGGCTTGTGGTTCAGAAGCGCTTGGGCCATGGGTGAGAGGTAACTAATGACTCCTCGTTCCGGGTCGGAATCCCAGGCGCCTAGAATTGTAAAAGACTCCTGCTGCCGGCTGTCCAATTCGGTGGCCTGCACAAGGGTGCCAATGCTCACCACGTCTGTTTTTGGATTGGCAAAATCAATGCCTCGAGCCCGCACCAGCGCGTCTTCCAATTCCCCTTTGCGACGCATAAGCAGCTTCTGCATTTCCTTAGCCGCTTTGTACTCGTGATTTTCCCGCAAATCGCCGTAACTGCGGGCGATGGCGATCTCTTTGGAATTGGCGGGGATTTTTTTCTGGACCAACTCGTTATATTCATCCTTGCGCTTTTCCAGGCTCGGCCATGAAACAAGCAGATTGCTCTCCTGCTTCGTCTGATCACCGGTGATGAGCGATTGGACAGCGGGATAACTCTTTACGATCCGTGCCAGCAGCGACCGTTTATCCATGTCATCGAAGCAAGGTGAAAGCTGAAGCGCGCGGGTCAAATCTTTGATCACTTCCAGGTCCGCCGAACCAATCAGCTCCACCAGCAGGCTCTCATCATCCAGGATAAAATCGCGCAAGCGATTGGATCTTCGTTCATTAAACTGATCGCGTTCCATGGCGGTCAGCATGGCCCGGAACACTTCTGGCCCGAGGATGTCGGCAAAGCTGTCGGAACGTTCCTTGGCCAGCCAGAAGAGCAACTCCGCGCTCGCCTGGTGCTGGCTGACCAGGCGCGCCAGCGTTTCCTTGAGCTGTTGCACCTTGCCTTCGTGAATTAACAGGCTGGCGCATTCCCCACAGAGCTTGGCCGACACATGGTTCAGCGTCGTGAGCAACGCCTCATGCCAAAGGGCAGCGTTGGATTCCTTAAACGATTGCAAGGCGTGCTTGTGTTTGGCGGCCGGAAGCTGATCCAAAAGCTGGCCCAATCGCAGGTCTTGCGACCAGATGTTCGGGGGTGTCAATTCGCCTTCGGCAATGGGCAACCCGGTCGCCTGCCGGATTTCATCCCGCATGAAGATGGCTTCCAGGGCCACCGCCGGCTGCGTCCTTTGGTGTGTCGCAATGTCCGCGTTCAGCGCTGCAATAATTTCAGCCGCCGCCCCTTGTTTGTCCTGTAAATCCGGGAAGTTTTTCAAAGCCTCATTGGCGGCGTTGATTCTGGCCTTGAGACCCTTGACTGCGCGAAAATCAGAGATCAATCGCTCCTGCAACGGTACCTCCTGCGCCTGATAGGTGATGGGTCCCGATTTCTTGGTGGGCACGAGAAAATGCCCGTCCTTTTTCAGCTCTCGTTTGGCTACTTCCCACCATTTCTTCCAGTCGTCGCGAATCACGTCCGGCACCAGCGCCTCTTGGATTTGCTCGATGGTGGCCTTTCCCCCATAGCTCTGCAAAACCAGCTTGATAAGGTCGAGATGGTTGAGCGCGGCCATTTGTCTCAGGCCTTCGAGGTCCGAAACTTTGCGGGCCAGGATGTGGTTCGGATCGATCGCCTTAAGGGATTCGGCGGCAAACCCCAGGTCCATGTTATGGCCGGGCTTGTTTTGAAAATCAATCGTGAACCGGGCGAAGACGGTGTCCACAGTCTTGATTCTTCCAAATCCCCAGCTTCGATGCAGGCAAAACCCGCTCTTGGTGAGCTGAACGAGTGAATCCACATGCTGCTTGGGCAGCTTCCCCGCAGCCACTAATTTTTCAAACTCTTCTCTCATAACATCAACATAAAACTCGCCTGCATCTGACCGAATGACATTATTAAGCATTGCTGTGGAAAAACCAAGAGAAATTGCCGTCCGCATTCTCAGGCGTTATGGCGAAGGAGCCGATTACCTGGAAAACGTCCTCGAAGGGGAGCTTTCCGGAGCTTCTCTCACATCCGTGGACCGGGCCCTGGTGCAGGAACTGACCTTCGGCATCGTGCGTTGGCAGGCCACGTTGGACTGGCTGGCCGGCCAAAAAACCGCTGGTCGCACCCAGAAATCGGAGGTGCGCATTTTGCTGCGTCTCGGTCTTTATCAGATTTTTTGGCTGGACCGCATCCCGGACCATGCCGCGGTCCATGAAACGGTTGAAATGGCCAAACGGCTGGGCCGCTCCGAAGCCGGCTTTATCAATGCCATCCTGCGCGGCTATCTGCGCGAACATGCCGAAACCGAAAAAAAACTCCAGGACCTGAAGCTTCGGCAACCCGCCTTGGGCTATTCCCATCCTGATTGGCTGGCGCAACGCTGGCAAAAGCGTTGGGGTGATGAGCGCCTGAAGCTTTTGCTCGAATGGAACAATTCGCGGCCCCCGACTTATGCTCGCCTCAATGCCTTAAAAACGGATCGGGAAAAGCTCGCCGCGCAATGGGAAAAAGAAGCCGTTCAGTTCCTCGGGCGGCAGTGGGATTGGTTCGAAGATGGGCTGGTCTTCGAATTAAAGTCCCATCCTCCGCTCACCACGCTGGCCACTTTCCAGCAAGGTCTGTTTTACGTCCAGGACCCCGGCACGCTGCTCGCCGTGCATTCCCTGGACCCTCAGCCGGGGGAATCAATTCTCGACCTCTGCGCTGCCCCCGGTGGCAAAACCACCCTGATCGCTCAACGGATGCGCAACCACGGGAGGGTCGTGGCGCAGGACATCTCGATGACCCGTTTGGATTTAGTGCGACAAAACTGTGCCCGTCTTGGCGTGAGTTGCGTCGAGGCCCAACTCCTTCCCCTCCCTCCGCCTTCCCAACCGACTCCGCATTTCGATAAAGTGCTGGTGGATGCGCCCTGCTCGAACACCGGCGTGATGCGGCGCCGAGTCGATTTGCGCTGGCGCATTCGTCTCGAGGAAATCGATCGCCTCCGCCGCGCCCAATTGGCGCTGCTCGTAAATGCGGGCCGCCAGTTGAAAAAGAAAGGCACGCTGGTCTATAGCACTTGCAGTATGGAGCCGGAGGAAAACAGCCAGGTGGCGCAGGAATTTTTGCGCGCGCATCCCGGTTTCCGGCTGGAAGACGAGCGCGCCTTGCTGCCATTTGTTGAAGGAGTTGATGGGGCTTACGTCGCCCGGCTGATCCGAACCGAATGAAACAAGCCCCACAGGGGCGCAATGGACCGTTAGTCATTGTAAGATCACTGCGCCCCTCCGGGGTTTATCGTCTTAACGGGGCCTGTGCAATTCCGTTTTCACTTTTTCTTCGCCACCGGCGACTCCGCTGGTTTTGAGCGGATGGTCAGCCACAGATGATCGTTGGTTTCAACCAGCAGATGAGAATAGCCTGTTTCTTCGCGAGTCGTCAGTTCGAATGGCACCAGCCGTTCCTGTTCGGTCATGCCATCAATGAGGAAGAGTCGGGCCGGCCCTCCGAAGCTGGGAGCATTCGTGGCCACGATAAGGGGAATCGAAACACTGCCGTCCTTAGGCACAAGATTAGTCGTGAGCGCCGTCACTCCCGCAGGCCAATCCCGGAAATCCGCTTTCAGTTCATTGGTTAGGCCGCGCAAGCGTTTCAGATTAACCTTTAAGTCATTCGTCTGGCCTCGCGTCACAATAAGCGAGCTTGCCCCCAGGGTGGCGCGGAAATCCGGCGGGGCCTCTCGAACTGAAAGCCGATAGCAAAACTTCTCACCGCCCCGATGGGTCAGGGAGCCAAGCGCCACCATGAAATTGCCGTTGGTGGGGGCCTTCCATTGCAGGCGTGGATCCGGAAATCCCTCCACCGCATCGGCAGAATTGAGCTGATTCCCATCTGCATCTTCGATTTTCAGCCACGCCTCGAGCGGCGACCCCAACGATGCCGCTTCCACTTCTGCTTCAATAAACTTGTTCTTCTGCATCAGGAATCGGAACCGGTCCTCGTCGTCAGGGACACTGATCGTTCCATGGACCATTGCCGGCAATTTGATCTCCTGCGCGGTTTCCGGAGTATTGTTGGGTTCCTTTTCGGTCGGCGTTTCACAAAGTTCAGGCGCAACGTTCGTCACGGCCAGGTGCAGGCGGTACGTGGCTGTTTCGCCGCCGGTTAGCTGCACCCCTGATTCGGGCGGGTATGCGAAACCAAATAGTTGCAACACGACTGTCTGATCGTTGGTGGCATGCCAGATGAGACGCGGATCGAGTGTAATAAAGTCGTGGTTCCAGGCGAGTTGGAGTCCATTGGTGGTCACGAGTCGCAGGACAGCATCCACCTTGCTCATAAGCCTATAGCTGTCCACGCGCGCCTCCAGCCAGCAATCTGAGCGCAAATTGAGCGCGAACGAATCAACGTCCCCATTCTTATCCAACCGCCCATTGATCGTAATCGGAAGGCTCTTCACCTCTTGGGCTTTGCTGAAGAAATTGTTCGGCTCGGTCTCCAGAATTTCCTGGCCGGCCCCGATCACGAAAAACCGTAACTCACTCGCGCCCTCCTCGTTGTATAAGCGTACCAGCCGGGGACCGGGTACAGCATCGGCGGAGATGGCGACCGAAAATTTTCCTTTGTTGGTCTCGGCGCTGAAGGTGAGACCAGGTCTGTTCACCCAAACCTTCAGCGGCCACGAATCGAATTTTCCTACGGCGGTAACAAGATTGGTGGTCCCACGCGCCCCGCCGGCGGGGAATAAACCGTCGAGCACCGGCTCGGCCGCGAAGGAACCTGAGGCCACAAGGGCCACAATCAAAAGAAAAGCGGCCTCTAAGCGCCATGCCGCAGCCCGCCGCAGTCGAAGCTCGCCACTGCTTACGACCGCTGCCGCGCCGCGCATGGTTAGATGAACAGCTCCTTCATGAGCCGTCCTCCGTTAACCAACTGAATCGGCCGCCCTGTGCTTGTGTGCAACATCTGGTTTGGATCGATCCCCATTTTGGTGTAAAGGGAAGCCGCAAAATCTTCGGGCTTATAAACACTCTCGGAAGCGTAATAACCCTTCGCATCCGTGCCGCCGACCACTCGCCCCCGGGGAAGTTTCGCCCCCGCCATCAATACCGACATCGCCCCCGGCCAATGATCGCGACCCCCATCTTTGTTTACTTTGGGCGTGCGGCCAAACTCCCCGAGCGCAACGACAAGGGTATTATCGAGCAAACCGCGATCGTCGAGATCGGTGACCAGCGCGGCGATGCCCTGGTCTAGATTGCGCACGATGCTGCCCCGATAAGATTCAAAGATTTTAGTGTGATGGTCCCAGCCGCCATAATACACCGTCACAAAACTAACGCCGACCTGAACCAAACGACGCGCCAGCAGCAAACGCTGCGCAAAATCGTTTCGGCCATAAGCGTCGCGAACCTTGTCCGATTCGCTCTCGAGATCGAATGCTTTCTGCGCCAGCGGCGAGGCCACCAGGTCGAGCCCTTGAGCGTAATATTGATCGAATGCGACCGCCGGATCATCCGCCAGTTTGTCATTGAACCGTTTCATCTGATCCAGCGACCGGCGCAACGCATGGCGGTTCGTCGCGCGGCCGTCGCTGATCTCCGCCGGCAAGACGACGTCGCGAACCTTAAAGCCTTTGGTGTTTGGGTAGCCGTCGATGACAAATGGGGCATGTTGCGCGCCCAGGAAATTGGGTCCCCCGGAGCGCGACACCTCCGGGATTGAGATGTAGGCGGGCAAACCGTCCCGAATACCGCGATCATAGGATACCATCGAGCCGAACGAGGGGTGAAACGTAACTGAGGCGCCACATTGCACCGGCACCGGTGTCGGCATACCGGTCATCATGTAATGATTGCCCCCGCCATGGTTGGGATCGTTGTGGCAAATCGAGCGCACGATCGTCAGCCTGTCCGCCGCGCCAGCCAGTTTCGGAACGCATTCGCTGAACCGCACGCCAGGAATTTTGGTGGCGATGGCTTTGAAATCGCCGCGGACCTCCGAGGGGGCCTCTGGCTTGGGATCGAACGTCTCATAGTGGGAAGGCCCGCCATCCATCCAAATAAGGATGCAATTGACGTTTTTGGCCCCAGCCTTAAGGGCCGGTTTGCCCACCTCAGCAGCGGTGGCGCGCAATCGCAGTATATCGCAAAAGCCGAGGCCGAGCGCCCCGCCCAGCCCAAGCTGGATAAAATCGCGCCGCGTGACGCCATTGCAATTCGTGTATGCGCGAAACATTGGTTTCAATGATTAAGAACGAACTCGGCCGAATTAAGCAGCGCCCAGAGCACATCTTCGGTTGCGGTTTGGCGCGTTGCTTTAAGAATGACGAAGGTGGCCGCCGCCGTCTTCAATTCTTCTGCGGACGGGAACCGGCTCAAGGCCGAGAGATAGAGCTCGGCCACGATTTCCTCGGCGGTCATTTTGCTGTCGGCGAGCTTTTTCAGGCGGCCCTCAGGGCTGGACAACTTCGATTGCAGCGAGCGGGAATTCATCATGTGCAGCGACTGCACGACACTGGTGCGAGCATCGCGTTCGCAAGGACAATCGGTGCTTGGATTGGGCCGGCCAAAGGCGTCGAGGAACTGCGACTTCACCTTATAGCTCCAGGTCTGCACCGCGCGCGTGCCGGGTGGGCAGCCGTTGAATTCCTCCGCCAATCCGGTGATGTCGGTCACCGCATCCAACAGCACTTCCGCGGGAAGCCGCCGGCGATAGGAGCGGGAGAAATTCCGCGTGTCTGCCAGGTTGGATTCGTTCGGCGTGGAACTTAACTGATACAGACGCGACGACAGAATGGTGCGCATCAGATGTTTCAGGTCGTAATCATGTTGCGCGAAGTCCGCCGCCAGCGCGGTAAGCAGGGGTTCGTTGGCCCCGGGATTGGATGCCCGGAAATCATCAACCGGCTGCACGAAGCCCCGCCCAAAAAAGGAAGCCCAAACCCGGTTGACTGCCGCTTTGGCAAAGAATGGGTTTTTCGGATCCGTGAGCCAATCCGCCAAGGCGCGGCGCGGGTCAGTACTTGTGGAAACGTTCGCCAACGGCCCGTCGGGCGGGCGAGGACGCATCACTTCTTCGGTCACGGGATGTTTCACCACTCCGCCAGGCGCAAAATAAAAAGTTTCGGCTCCGCCGGAAATAGGCTGCGACAGCCCGGTCCCTTTCTGCTTCATGGTGCCGAAGAAAGCCGCGAATTGGTAAAAATCGTTCTGGCTCCATTTCTCGTTGGGATGGTGATGGCACTTGGCGCATTCCATTCGCGTTCCGAGGAACACCTGGCTGAAGAGGGTCGTCAGTTCGGGTGGTTCGCGCCGGTCTCGATAAACAACCGCCGGACCGTCGCGGTGATTATTTCCTTCTTCGAGAATGAATTGACGGACGAACTGATCATAGGGCGTGTTGGCGCGGAATTCTTCGCGCAGCCATTCGTCCAGCACGAAGATGCTTTTCACCCCGACACGGTCTGGATTGGGCCGCAGCAAGTCGGCCCACTTCCCGGCCCAGTAATCCGCGTAGGCTGAATGGGTGAGCAGGTGGTCAATCCACTGATCGCGTTTCTCCGGATTCCTGTCCGTGAGAAAGGCGCGCGCTTCATCGGGTGTGGGAAGAGTGCCGGTCGCGTCAAGCGAGGAACGCCGCAGAAACTCGGCATCGGTGCAGAGGTCCGAAGGCAGGAAGCCAAGCTTGCGAAATCGCCCATACGCGAGTTCGTCGATGAAATTATGGACCGGCAACTTCGCGTAAAGTTTCTCCGGAAAGATATGGTCCGCCGGAACCGTCACGAGGGACGCGTCCACGAAGCCCATGTAGCGGGTGATGATGGCGCACTCGCCGCTTAAACTCCCGATGCGCACCTCTCCCTGCTCGTTGACTTGCGCCAATTCCTTCTCATTTGCGACGTAATCGGCCAGCCGTGTGACTTCCCGCGTCGAGTCATCGGAATAATGCGCCTGCACGCGCAATTGCTGCGAGGCTTTCTTGCGATAGGTCCTTTCGTGAGGCTCCACCCGGATGGAAACTAACACTGGTTCGTTGGTGTGCTGATAAACCATTCCACTTCGAATCCAATCCACGAGCAGGTTGTAGGTCTCTGAACCGGTCTCGAAGCGTTCACCGCCACCGTGTTCGATGCTCGCCGACGGTTTAAGCAGGAGCAAACTTTCCTCGGGAGCCGCGGGAAAGACGCGGCGCCCGCGTCCGCTTTTCACAATTTGGGCGTAATCGCTTTTCGGGTCGTAACTGAACACGGAGAGCTTGAATCCGTTCTGCCCTTGGGCCTTGGCGTGGCAAGAGCCTGACATGCAGCCCGCTTTGGCCAGAGCTGGCAGCACGTCGCGGACAAACGAGGGGGGTTGCGATGCGCCCTTGGCGGCGGATTGTTTAGAAGCCGGCGAAAGCTTCCTGACCGCGCCTTTTTCCGAATTCACCCGCGCTTCCACCGGCGAAACCGAATCCATGCCTGGTTCAAGTTTCGCCAGCAATTTGCCCTCCCCGCTTACGACATAGACAATTCCGTCCTGTCCCCCGGCAAAAAGGCGTTTCCCATTTCCGTTTATGGCGACGGCATGGAGCGGCTCGGTCCCGTGCCCGAGTTGCCGCTCGCTGGCGGTTTCCGAACTCTGCGCGCCGGTGTGCCGTTTGAAGTCGCGCAACGAGATGATCGCGCCGTCTTCGTCCACGACAGCGATTGTTTTGCCATCCGCCGACCAGCCGAGGGCGTTGAATGAGTGCTTCTTGGCAGTCACATTTACAACGCTCTCGCGAGTGGCCGCGTCCCAGATCTTGAACTGCTTGTCAGCGCAGACGGTGGCAAGTTCCGTGGCATTGGTGTTGTAGGAGGCGCCATACACGGCCCCGGCATGTTCGAGCCGCGTGAGCTCCTGGCGCGATGCCAGATCCCACACTTTGACCAATTTGTCGCCGCTGGCCGTGGCGAGTCGTTTTCCATCACGACTGAGCGCCAGATCGAAAATGGTGTCCGAATGCGCTTGCCAGGAGGCTAAAGGTATTCCTTCCGTGACGCTGAAAATGCGCACCCAACCGCTTTGAGCTGTGGCGCCATCAGCCGCGATCAATTCCTTCCCGTCCGGCGTGAAGCGAAGCGCGGTCAAGCGATCCAGCAGATTAGAGGAGGTGGACCAAAGAGGCTCGAGGGTCGCGGCCCGCCAAAGTTTTATTTCGCGAAAGCTGCCGCTGGCCAGGAACTGGCCATCTGAACTCCAAGCGAGGGAGCGCACCGCGTCCCGATGCGCCTCGGCCTGGCCTGCGACCAGGAAGTTTGTGGCCGAGGCCTCGACCACCAGGATGCGATTGCCCCGCCCGATCGCCAGCCGATGATCGTCGGGCGAGAGCGCCAGAGCGAATACCGGTTGGTAAGACGATGGCAATGCGCGGAGCATCACCTCTCGCGGCCCCGCCGCTTTGGCCAGGGCTGCCTCATCCCAATTCGCGCCGTGGGAAATCCACTGTCGGACCAGATCGATTTGCTTCGCTGAGAGCTGCTTCTTTGGAGGCATGTGCGGGTCCGATTCCGCCGAGAGCGCTTTAAAGAGGAGACTGGCCTCTGCATGGCCCGGCCTCAGAACTGGCCCGTCATCCCCGCCTTTCAGCGCATCAGCGCGAGTGCCCAGTTGCAGCCCGCCCTTGTGCTTCTCGGGATTGTGGCATGAGAGACAATTCGCGGTCAGCAAGCGCATGGCTCGATCGGTAGTTTGGCTGGAGTCGCGCTTCATAACACCCCCTGCCGCCACTGCGCCAGAGAGCAGCCAATTGAGCAACAGCATCCCGGGCCCAATTCGTTTTATGAAAAGTCGGACGGCCATCCAATAGGTTAGCTCGGGAAGGGTTGACTGAACCTGCGCAGGCCCTATCGGGGCAATGGCCTGCTCGCTGGTTATCGGCGTGACCTGCACGAACGCATCATAACCCATGGGGGGACCTTGTCAGTTAGAAACCGCAGCGAGGCGGCAATCTCGAATCGCCTCGGAGCCTCGTCTGTTTCCAACCCCATCAATATTTATCACCTGGAACGAACCTGTGAAGCGGGCGGTTCGCTCCGGGCCCGCTCAGACAAAGGCCACTGGCACTCCCAGTGGCCTTCTGAATCCAACGTGAAGCTGAGCCAAAGATTACAATTGCACGCAACGGCCGAGCAAAACGGGCGCGGAAATAGCGTTTCCCTGGCCATCCAGGAATTGAATGCTGATAAGGGGGTTTCCTCCCACACCGCCTAGCACCGGCTGCTTGGGAAGGGTGATTTTGGTCCCTTCGAGAATGATGGCTATGTCCCTAACTGCTTGGGCTGTATGGGTCCCTTTCACGTTGTTGCGAAAGATGATTTTCGCATGAAGGCCGGAGAGGACAATTTCACCGCCGAGGGTGATGAAGGGCCCTTTCCGGTTGGAACAATCACTGGCCACGATGGTCGCCAAAGCGATCGCCTTACTCAGCACCTCGGCATCCACGCTCAGTCCCTGCACGCAGCGGCCCAGAAAGAATTCATTGCTTAGATTGTTAGTTCCGCCATCCGTAAATTGCAGATAGATATACGGATTGCCGCCCACGCCGCCGAGAACCGGCTGTTTGGGGATCTGGATGGTGCTGCCAAGGAGCAGGTCCACGTCGAACTGACTCACCACCGTGGCCGTGTGCGTGCCCTTGAGGTTGTTGCTGAAAATGATGCGCGCTTTGAGGGTTCCCAACTCGATCTCGCCTCCGAGCGTGATCTGCGGTCCAGGGGAGTTCTGGCAACCGGATTCGTCCACGATGGCGCTGATGTGCATCGGCAATTCAAATACGGTGCTGACTTCTTGTTCCGCTCGCCCGGTTTGAGCGCCGAGAAGAGCCAGCGCTGCGAGCCCCAGCGGAAGTTTATTTAGGAGGGTGTTAATTTTCATATTTTTTGGTTGATCGTTTTGTTCGGATGGCCCGCCAGGAATACCCGGCGGGTTCAGTTGGCTATGATGTTTACGACAAGTAAACTGTTGGTTTACTTGGAGTCCGTTCCAGGTGTGACTTCCTCGGGGGAAACAGTAGCCCATTTGACTGCCGACCGTCAAGGAATACAGGATGCGCTCAAATACGTATGTAAAAGATACGTGAGCCAAAACCTTTTTAGTCCGATTTAGTGATAATTTAACATAAGCACGCTGCTACAGGCCGTGCTTGCCGGGGGTGGGGACATACCCTCTCAATTGCCCCAAGAAAAAAATTCACTGGAATTAGGTTGGATTCACTTGGATTGCTGGGGTTTTAACTTGGATTCTAGTTGGATTGAACCTGGATTCCACCTCGATCGAACCTGATTTTCGGAGTGGGCTAAGGATGCACACATGGACATGGCGCACCCAAATGGCGATCCATGTTTCCGCGGCAGCCTTTAAAGCTCGGTCCAGGAGGTGACGACGTAGCCCCGGTAGGCAGGATGCTGGCCCAGGGCCTCATCGTAATGAAAGCCTGTGGTGCCATTCATTCTCATGGAATTTACCATGGCCGATCCATAGTAGATGGCATTACCGATCATGCTCATGTCCGCTTCCGGCGCGTAGAGAACGCACTCAATGTGGGATCCTGTAGAAACGGAAATCGATTTGCAAGTGGGCAAGCCATAGACAATCAAGTCCGAAGGGATGATCGATTTGTCCCAGGTGCCGGAAAAATTGATGTTCCCGCTCACATACACCGTCATGCGGTAACCCGATCCGTTCATCTTCACGTTACCGGCCATGGTGAAGTCGCCCCTGACCCAGAGCGTGGAGTCGCCTTTGACAAACATTTGGTCGCTTGAAGTCACGTTGCAGGCGCCGCCTATTTCATAATTCCCACCATTGAGAATATATTTGAAGGCCCCGGCGCCCGTTGGAAAAGCTTGAGTGCCTGGAACCCACGGTTGTTGTACGTCGGGCATCAACACATTGGCGTCTTTTTTTAACCATCCTGGTTGTATGCCTTTGTTGCCCCCCGCATGCCAGAGCAGGCTGCCGATGACGCTGTTGGGCCCTGTATTCACAGAAGCTAACGGTGCTGTGATAAGGTGGCCCCAAATATCGCCGTTCCCGGTGGAAACATTGCCCACGATATCGTTGTCGGTGGTGACGTCCCCTTTGTCGCCGATATTTGCGCCTCCATAATTGCCCAGCGCACTGTTGTAGCTGTCGATTGTAACATTGTTGCCCTTGAAATCAATCGAGTTCTTTACCACCAGGGCCTTGCCAAAAAGTGGATCCTTTCTCGTCGTAACACGCACGGTCCGCGAGATGTAGGTAACTCCCGGCGCAGGCATCGCGGCCGCCATAAAATAACTTCCACCGTCGGCGACCGTGACGGGCGCGGGCACATACCCCGTGGAGGTAATTGTCGGGCCGTTCGGCAAATTGGGCTGGATGTTGGCCACATAATAGGAATTGCCGAGGACACCTTGCTTAGTGAAGACTTTGGCGGTGGCATCCCAAGTCCATCCCATGGTGGCGAAGTTAGTCGTGCCGGGATTGTTTATGTGGGCTAAACCCTCTTCCAGGCCCGCTTCCACCACTGGCATGCAGACATTCCACATTTGAGAGCGAGCCGTAAAACTATTTTGGCCGACAATGACGCTGAGGTACGCGATCAGAGCCACTCCGGCGCAGCCGGCAATGATAATGCCCATCAGGAGGATATGGCCGCTTTGAGGTTGCTTGGTCGAAGGGTAGAGTTTCATAGTGTCTAGTTGCGGGTGACGATCGTTTCGCTCTGAGGCATGTCATCGCTGGCGACCCCCAAAAGTTTGCGCGAGCAACACCAGTTTACGGTGATGGCTTTGCATTCAAAAGTGTTTGTGGTCGGAAAGAAATCAAACGTGCCATTGGTGAGGTCGCGCATGCCCATGGAAAACGACAGCCGGCTGCAGTCGCGCAGGAGAACCGTCGTGACGCCGCTTTTGATCCGGCTGAGAGTTTGCGAGATGGGGCTGTAAGAGTATTGGAGAGAAGTGCCGTCAAAATCCACCAAACTGATGGCACTGGATGAGAAATTGGTCAGCGACTGGACCATGCGGAAATCCTTCGTCATTTGATCGGTTGCTTTCCGATTGGCCAGATCCAGAGTCGCGTAGGTGGCGAAGCCGGCAAAACCACGGGCATTAAAAACAGAAAAGACGGCAAAGGCCGCGATGACGAGGGCCCCGATGGCCAGACCAACGATCATCTCGACCAGGATGAAGCCGGCCCTCGGGCGGCGGGAGCAGTTAGTAGATGTAATTTTGCAAACCATAACGGGCGATATACGTGGTGAGAGATCGGGTGCGCGGCAGATCCCCGGCCGAGTTCCAGTCAAGCTGGAGGGTGAGTTGCATGATATTGGTGCTGTAGCTCAGGCCGTTATTCGGGAAAGCGCTGATGGTGGCCGTTCCGGCATAAACCAGCGGTATTGTCGTAATCATGTTACCGTTCCCCTTGCCCTTTCCTTTTCCGTTGCCGCCAGTGACATTAGTTGTCGGAGTAGGGTCTTCTGGATTAAACGCCTCGAAAAAGTTGGTGGCAACTCCATTAGTGCTGATTTGGTCCCAATTGAAAAGGCGGAATTGGTCTATCTTTTTGACGAGGATTTGCGTGGCCCGCATATCCTCCCGCCCGAACTGTACTTGATTAAAACCCATGGTGACCGCGGCATAGAGCGAGATAATGAGAACCCCCACTACCCCCATTGCCACAACGGATTCTATCAAAGTGAATCCTCCCCTCCCCGTCGCCGGACCTCGTGAATCGAATTTCAGTGCTTTCATTTTCTGACCAAAGACATTGTTTCAAACATGAAAGCAAATACTTTGCCAATTCCATTATAGGCCACGAGTGCGGGATTTTGTCATCTCCTCATCCTTAGTGTGTCCAACTCCGAGACACCACTGTCTTAAGAACATCCTCGGTTCTCCTCTTATGCTGATTCGCTTCCTCTTGGATCTGTCGCCTGGATGATCGCGCTCACCGATTTCTGATTGAATCCTTTGAACCCGCCTTTGCGTTGCAAATTCTCCAAGTGGCTTCCGATGGCGCCTTCGCTCACAAATTGATGGAATTGTTTGTCATCGATCAAGCCGTCGCGCAAAAGCCGCTCGGCTCGCGCAGGACGGACCGGCCACTTTTCTCCCTCGGTGAACGCTTGCTTCAGGAAGGGGAAATCCGAGAAAGGCTTCATCGTATTCACGTTAAGGTTAGCCAACTGCGCGCGGAGCATCTCGTGGTCAAACCGGCACTCCAGGTGGTGCATGCCCCCCTCCAGAAGACTTTCTCCGTGCAGCCCGACCCAAAGACCGATCGTGCCCAGCTTTCGTGAGGGCGGCAGGGGGCGGCGTGAAAAATCGATTTGCGTCTCCTCTGGATCGAGATCGACATCACAGAAGGCCACGATCCCCTCGATGGGTTGCTCGAGGATTTGCGCGCCCCAACCTGCTTGCGCCCCCGCGTAATACCGCTCGCGGCGCTCGAAGCCGAGCTTTTCCAGGGCCACCATCAAATCGACGAAATGTTTACGCGAGGATCGGAAGGTGTGATGATCATGGTTGGCCCAGCCCAGTCCCAACTTGTCCTGACGCGCTTTTTGAATTTGCCCTGCTCGATTGCGCCTCTCCCAAAAAGCCCGCTCCTCAATGAACACCACATGACAAGCAAGGTCCCGACCGGCCAGGCTAATCACTCGGTCCAGGGTGGCCTGAAGAAGGGCATAACTCTTCTCATCGTCGTTACTCGCTCTCGAGCGGGTTTTCCAAACCTCTTGTGCCTTGAGAAGGGCCTCGACTTGTCCGGACGCGGGATTTTTGGGGAGATAGCCTCGGTAGCCGCGCCGCTCTACAGCCTCGAGTCGCGCCTCTCTCTCTGCTGAAACCAGGATACGGCGAAAACGGGAAAGTGGTTCGCCTTCAGGTTCGCCAGTTATGCCGTGAACGGCCATGAAATCCGAAACGCTTTCGGTGCGAACGGCGACGACTGCTGGGAATTTATCCCCTACTGGAGAGGCCTCAATCAGCACTCGGGGAAGCATCGCTTCGGGATGGGCGAAAGCGCGTTGATTCCCCGGGGCCTCTCCGAAGGGATCTCGCGTATAACCGATGTCGGTCAATTGATCGCCCCGGTGCCGCGGGAAAACCAGGTAATCCACCCAATCCAGAAGTAACGTTCCAGTTTCCGCGCGCATCCGCTCGGCCAGCGTTCTTGCAAAAGGGTGGTGGTCCAAGAACCCTTCAAGCTCCGTCAGAATGAACTTCTCTGCTTCATAACACACCGGCCAGTCAAACCGCTCTTCTCGTGTGGAAGGCGAAGGCCCTGCCACCCCTGGCTCACTAACAGCCTCAATCATACTTATCTCCTATCATAACACTGCCACATTGAACTTGCGTCAGTCATCAGCCGAACTTGATTCCCTGCGCCAAGGGCAGCTCGTTTGAAAAATTGATCGTATTGGTCTGGCGCCGCATGTAGCTCTTCCAGGCATCGCTCCCGCTCTCGCGTCCGCCGCCGGTGTCTTTCTCGCCGCCAAACGCGCCGCCAATTTCTGCGCCGCTGGTCCCGGCATTAACATTGGCAATCCCGCAATCGCTGCCGCAAACGCTCAGGAACTCTTCAGCCTGGCGAACATCATTGGTGAAAATACCGGAGCTCAACCCTTGTGGCACGGCATTGTGCATGGCTATCGCTTCATCGAACTCGGCGTATGAGATGAGGTAAAGCAGTGGAGCGAACGTTTCTTGCTGGACGGTTGCATAATGATTTCGGGCGGAAGCGATGCACGGAGTGATGTAACAGCCGCTGGAATATTTTTCTCCACCCAGCGGTTCGCCGCCCTGCAGAATCGTTCCCCCTTCCTGCTGCACCCGTTTCATCGACTCCCCCATCACCTTCACTGCGTGTTGATCGATCAGAGGCCCCATGAGCACGGAGCGGTCCAGAGGGTTTCCGATTTTAATTGAGCGATAGGCCGCGATGAGCCGTTCCTGCAGCGGCTTTTCCATGGACTCGTGAACAATCACGCGCCGCGTAGTGGTGCAGCGCTGACCGGCGGTGCCGACTGCGCCGAAGAAAATGGCGCGCACCGCCAATTCCAGATTCGCGCTGGGCGTCACCACGACGGCATTATTGCCTCCCAACTCCAGAATGGTGCGGCCCAGCCGCCGTCCCACCGTCCGGGCAAGCTCCACGCCCATGCCGCAGGAGCCAGTGGCAGAAATCAGGGGGATGCGTTTGTCCACCGCCATTCGGGCACCAGTCGTCGCCACGTCGCCAATTACCAGGGTGAAGATTGCCGAGTCCACGCTCGTCTCGAGGCAAGCCTCTTCGAGTATGCGTGTCACCGCGATCGCGCACAGGGGCGTTTTATTGGAGGGCTTCCAACAAACCGCGTCGCCACAAACCGCAGCCAGCGCGGTGTTCCAGGCCCATACCGCCACAGGAAAATTGAATGCCGTGATCACACCCACCACCCCCAGCGGATGCCACTGCTCCATGAGCCGATGTTTGGGACGCTCCGATTGAATCGTCAGGCCGTAAAGTTGTCGCGATAATCCGACCGCGAAATCGCAGATGTCGATCATCTCCTGCACTTCCCCTTCGCCTTCAGCAAGGATTTTTCCGGTTTCCAGGGTGACCAATTTGGCCAGATCCGATTTGGCGTGGCGGAGCGCGTTTCCAAACCGCCGGATGGTTTCGCTGCGCACGGGGGCGGGAGTAACGCGCCATTTCAGAAAGGCTTCCTGCGCGCGCGTGATCGCGGCCTCATAATCCTCCGGCGTGGCTTCGCGCACGCTGGCAATCACCTTGCCATCGATAGGCGTGACTCGTTCACGCACCATGCCGCTGCCGCGCCATTCGCCGCAAAAAACCCCCGGATTGATGGATCTAATCCCTAATCTTTCGAGCCAATCATGCATCACTGGGGAGGCTGACGCCTCGTTGTCAGTCCATTGAGATCATTTCGCCCCTACAGGGCTTCTGCGTTCTGGATTCGGTCGAGTGAAGACAATTTGTCCCTCTGGGCTTAACGCATCCACGCCGCGCATGCGCCGGCACTGCTCACGCAACATGTCCATGGCGCCTGGGACCGCGCGACCCGGAAAATCCAACACGGGACGAAAGCGAATCGAACGCTCGCCCGAACGGATTACCAAAAGGCCAATCTCAAATAACCCATTATAAAACGTCTCTCGCGTTGCCGGGTCGGGTAAATCAAAAGCCAGGATCAGTCCGCGGCCCCGCACTCCGGTGATGATCGACTCGTCCGAGGCGAGCTCCCTTAGGCCCTCCAGGAATTGCGCGCCCACAGCCTCGGCATTGCGGACGAGCCTTTCCTCTTCAATGATTCTCAGATAATGCGTCGAGCGAACCATATCACCTAAATTGCCGCCCCAAGTGGAGTTGATGCGGCCGGGCAAACGAAAGCAGTTCTCCGGGACTTCATCCAGCCTCGGTCCAGCCATGATGCCGCACGTTTGCGCCTTTTTGCCGAAAGCCAACAAATCCGGCAGTACCTCAAAATGCTGGCAGCACCAGTTTTTACCGGTGGCGCCCATCCCTGTTTGGACCTCGTCAAAAATAAGCAGGATCTCATGCTCATCGCAAAGGCGGCGCAAGGTCCGCAGCCATTCGCCGCGAAAATGATTGTCGCCCCCCTCGCCCTGAATCGGCTCGATGATCATGGCCGCAATATCGATTGATTTAACCCGGAGTATCTCGCGTAACTGGGCCTCAGCCAGTTGCTCCCGCTCCCGAACAACCTGCGAGCGCACCGGCTCGGCAAGCGCAAAATCAAGGCTCGGGGCCATGAGCCTCGGCCAGGGAAATTTAGCAAAATAATCGGTTTTGCGCGGGTCGGTATTGGTGAGGCTTAAGGTGTAGCCGCTGCGTCCGTGAAAGGCGCGTTCGAAGTGCAGGATTTGGGTGCCGCGCTCGCCGTGCCCGGCGGCCAGGTTCTTGCGCACCTTCCAGTCCATGGCAGCTTTGAGCGCATTCTCTACGGCCAGCGCGCCGCCCTCGATGAAAAAATATCGTTGCAGAGGCGCCAACCCCATGACCCGGCTGAATGTTTCCACGAACGTGGCGTAAGGCCGCGAATAGACATCCGCATTGGCCACTTTCGTCAGGCCCGCTTCCAGTAAATCCTCCCGCACGGCCGTCCGCTGAAAGTAAGGGTGATTGAACCCAACGGGCAGCGAGCCGTAAAATCCGTATAAATCGAGCAACTCCCGGCCAGTGCCTTCATCCACCAGATAGGGCCCATGACTCTTCTGCAGATCGATGACGATCCGGAACCCATCGACCAGAATATGGCCTTCAATACTCGGGACCACATTTTCAGCCGGCATTTTATCGCTCAAGCTCATTCCACTTCAAACCTATGTCGTTGTAAGCAAGTGTCAAACCAGCCTTAGTGGTCTGACGCGTAAATACGATGACGTCATGGTATTTAAACCTCAGCCCACTTAAAGCCTGTTTTAAAATTGCGTGGGGTCCTGCGGCGAGGGATTTTGGCTGTGGCCAAGGCGGCGAGGCCGGAGCATCCCCGCAGCGGGCTGTGACGGCCGAGTCAACGCAGGCCGCAGACAAAAGACCCGCCGCCCGGAGGGTTTTCGCGGAAAAGGCCGGCTGGCTTCGTTGCTCCTCGGTCGCAGATCGCTGGCGGATATGCTCGCCTCGTCGCGCCTCGCCATCCGGCCTTTTACCCGAAAACAGGACCCCACGGAATTTTAAAACAGGCTCTTAGAGCGCAGGGTTGGATGTCGCGGTCATTTCCATTGAGATTGGTGCCGGACTGAAGCGGTGCATCAAAAATGCGGTAGCGATGTTCGGTGTAAGGCCGCGTCAATGAGCGTTCGGGCGTAGGCATTGGCCACGCTCGCTGGCGTGGTGAAAGTCATTCCGCGTCGCCAATTTGCCGGTGCCTCAGGGTGAACTCCGGAGAGGATGACCCAACCCTTGCCGGACGCGCCTTCGACGATGGCTGGAGTCCCGTCGGGATACTTGCCCACAACCGCGCCCCAGCCGGTAAACTGCGGGCCATCCTCCCAGTAATGCTCCCGCACGAGTGTGCCGACACCAGCAATCGCCACAGCGGTCTTGTGGATGCCTTGATTCACGGCCGCGTAAAAATCGAACCGCACGCCCGATGTGAGATTCAGATTGTTGTAAGAGCCATCTCCGGCCAGCAATCCTCCCGCACAGATTCCCAGGTAGTTCAAGCCCCCCTGCACGGCGTTACGGATGTTCGAGGTTGTGCCCGGCGTCAGGCTCTTGCCCATGGCGATGTAGTTTCCGCCGGGCACAATCAACAGGCGATAGGCCATGAGTTGTGATTCGCCCATGCCGCGCAACTGCTGAGAATTCACGGTGGAATAGTCGAGATGGCTGTCCTTCAGGATTGTCGCGACCGCCGCAACAGCATTGGCGGAGGTTCCGGTTCCATTGAACAGAAGAATTGACGGAGCATGGTTCGGCCCGGCTGGAGTGCAGGCCGTCAAGGCAACCAAAATAAGAAACAAGAGCTGAGCAACTGCGTGGATTGCGAGGGGGGCTGTGAAACAAAAACCGCGCGGCACCTCGCGGGTGGGAGGACTCGCTGGCAAATCGGCCTTGGATGAGGTCGCGTCCACGGTGATGGCTGAATTATTGTCGGCTTATTTCGTGTTCGTTCCCGCTGTGCGCGTTTTCGAATTCAGAGCCTGCGCACGCGCAGGTTGCGAATCGCGCCCGTGGTGGACCAGGTGGCAATTCCGAAGGGAACGGATGGTTCAACCTCGGAGCGGATGGAAATCTTGCGCCCCGTCGTGGCTACATCGACGATCTTGTCACCATCAATCCAGGCCTGAATGGTCTTGGGCACAACGCGCAAGCGGAGCTTGTACCAGCGCCCGTTTTCAAAACTCATGTATTTGGTCGTCTCATTGTTAGCGGCATCTTCCCCATCCAAGCTCGATAATCCGACCACACCCCCTCCCCAGCCGCCCACGATCAGGCTGCATGGATTTTCTGCCACCGGAAAGGTTAGGGCGCAGAAGAAATCACTGCCATCGACTCGCATCGCGTCCAGTTCCACCTCGAAATTCATCCGCGGAATATCGTTGGTCCAGGTCACCCCCGTCATGACGCCACTCTGGAGTGTAATTTTTCCGTCCGAGGCGCGCACCTCTCCCCGGCCCGCGAAGTCGGTGATGGCCCAACCCGTCAGCGTCTGGCCATCAAACAGGTTCACCCACTCATGTGTTTGCGGGAAAGGAAGTCCGGGATCCTTTTGAGTTCCAGGCGAAGGCACATTTGCTGCCGCAGAAGCCGGTGCAACCACTCTCGGGGCAGCAGGGGTGGGTTCTTTGGGCGCCGCGCAGCCTGCCAGAAGCAGCAGCGAGGTCAAAACTGCGGCGGAGGCAGCTCGACTATTTCCTCCAACTCCATCTGGATCATCCTGGCTCAATGAATTCATCTTTCTGTTATAATGAACTTTGGGTAAAAGCCCACCAAAATGTGGCCAAGAATTCCTCTTTGACAGCCGCTCGTGGCACTGGCTAGGTTCCGGACTCGATTACAGAAGACCAGACCTATGTCAGAACTCGCAGGCAACCTTTTAGTCGCTCAATCAGGCGGGCCCACCGCCGTGATCAACTCCAGCGTCGCCGGAGTGATCCAGGAGGCGGGCAAACACAGCTTCATGGAAGAGATTTATGGCGGCCTCAATGGCATCCTTGGCATCTTGAATGAAGACTTGATCGATCTCAACGAAGAGAAGGCCAAGGCTATTGAAGGGTTGAAATACACGCCCGCGGCCGCGCTCGGCACTTGCCGCTATAAGCTCGATTTCAAGAAAAAACCTGACCAAGCGGCGAATGACATGGAGCGCCTGTTCGAGGTATTCCAAGCCCACAACATCCGCTACTTTTTTTATAACGGCGGGAACGATTCACAGGACACAGCTCATAAGATTCATCAGCGCGCGCTGGAACGCGGTTATGAGATGCGGGTCATAGGCGTGCCCAAGACCATCGATAACGACCTTCCCCATACTGACCATTGTCCTGGTTACGGGTCGGTCATCAAGTACGCCGCCACTACCGTCATGGAAATCGCTTTCGATGTCGGCAGCATGGCGACCGAGGAAGGTTCTTGCTGCATTATCGAAGTGATGGGTCGTTCGGCTGGTTGGATCGCCGGTGGAACCGTTCTCGCCAAGCGCTCCCCTGGCGACGCTCCGCACATTATTTTGCTGCCTGAGATTCCTTTCGACGAAGCGGCGTTTTTGGAAAGGGTCAAAGAGACTTCTGAGGTCTATCGAAATTGTATCGTCGTCGTGGGCGAAGGTTTGAAAGATCTGTCCGGCCAGGAAGTGGCGGCTGACAGATCCCGTCTCGACGCCTTTGGGCATCCAGTGCTCTCGGGCGCTGCGGAGCATCTGGAAAACGTCGTGCAAGAGAAGCTTCGCTTGAAAAGCCGCAGCGTGAAGCTCGGCTATGCCCAACGCGCCGCCGCCCATTACGCCAGCGCCACCGACTCCGCCGAAGCCGCGGCCTGCGGAGAAGCCGCCGTCCGTGCTACCGTTGCAGGCAAGAGCGGCTTCATGGTCAAACTGGTGCGCCTCCAAACAAATCCCTATCGCTGGACGACGGATTTGCAGCCCCTGGGCGACATCGCCAATGTGGAGCACCTGGTTCCGCGGGAGTGGATTAGTAAAGACGGCTTTCTACCGAACGAGAAATTTGTAGAATATGCCCGGCCATTAATCGAAGGCGAAGTCAAAGCGCCCGTCGAAGGCGGCTTGCCTAAATACGTCGTCCTCGACAAGGTCCCCGTCGAAAAGAAACTGCCGCCACGCGCGGCGCCTCCCACATGAAACATCATTTTAGTGACGGCCCTTTGCTCAGTCGCCGTCAATTCATCCATCGAGCCGGATTGGCTGCGAGCGCCGTGGCTTTTCCCCTCGTCTCGGCGCGGAATGTTATCGGCGCCAATTCCCGGTTGAATATCGCTGCCGTCGGCGTCGGGGGCAAAGGGGCGGTGGACCTTGGTTACTGTGCCTCCGAAAACATTGTCGCGCTCTGCGATGTGGATCAAAATAACGCTGCCGGCAGCTTCAAACGTTTTCCCGAGGCAAAGCGGTTTAAAGATTTTCGGATCATGCTGGAGGAGGAAAGTAAAAACATTGATGCCGTCACCGTTTCCACGCCCGACCATTTGCACTTCCACGCCGCCGCCATGGCGATGAAACTGGGCAAGCATGTTTATGTGCAAAAGCCATTGACGCATTCAGTGTGGGAGGCGCGCAAGCTGACGGAGTTGGCGCGCGAAAAAACGATCATCACGCAAATGGGCAATCAGGGCCACTCGCAGAGCGAATCTCGCCGGTTGGTGGAACTGATTCAGTCGGGCGTGCTCGGCGAGGTAAAGGAGGTTCATATCTGGACGGATCGCCCGATTTGGCCGCAAGGGATCACGCGTCCACCTGCCATTGCCGTGCCAGAGCATCTCGATTGGGATCTGTGGTTGGGCCCCGCCCCTTTCAGACCTTATCACGGCGGCTGCGTGCCATTTAGTTGGCGGGCTTTCTGGGATTTTGGAACCGGCGCGCTGGGGGATATGGGCTGTCATAATATGGACCTGTCGTTCTTCGCATTGGGCTTGCGCGATCCACTTTCAGTCGCCGCTGGTTCCTCCGGCCTCAATCCCGAGACTGCTCCCAAGTGGTCCATCGTCACTTATGAATTTCCGAGGCTGGGCAAACGCGGCCCGGTGAAATTGGTATGGTACGACGGCGGCAAAAAGCCGGAAGCCGTTCTGGCCAAGCAGAAGGAACTTCCCGGCAACGGAACAATAATGATTGGCAGCAAAGATACCCTTTATCTCCCCTCTTACTGGGGCCGAGGAAGCTTCCTTTCCGGCGCGACCATGGAAGATTTCAAGGATGTCCCGGAAACCTTGCCACGTCATCCGGATGGAATCAAAGATCACGACGGGGCACAGCACGCTGAATGGATTTCCGCTTGCAAAGGTGAAGGCAAAACGCTCTCGAATTTCGATTATGCCGGCCCAATGGCCGAAGCGGTATTGCTGGGCAATGTCGCGCTGCGTGCGGATCGACGCATCCAATGGGATGCGAAAGCGCTGAAGGTAACCAATGTGCCTGCGGCCAACCAGTTCATCCACCACGAATATCGTCGAGGCTGGGAATCACCGGTCTGACCTCAGTCGGTGAGAACCGCCCGACCCGGCCAGCAACTTCATTATGCCACTAAACGAGAACGCCAGGTTTGAACCGTAGCAGCCGATGTGAATCGGCTCTGATCTTTCCAGGCAAAATAGTGAGCCGAGTCACCTCGGCTGCTACGGGACTCATGGGAAAGACACCAGGCCTAAAACATAGCGATGGTGTGGCCGAATGTAGGCCGGGTGCCCTCACCCAGCTCCCTTCGACGCCGCCATAATTAGAATCTCTGCGACCCGGCCCTCGTTCCTTGCCAGCAGCCGCGATTTCCGATAAGGTGTTTGCATGAAGATATGCTTCGCCCTGGCCCTTTTTGTGGCCGCCGTGCTGGGGGCAGACATAAAGTCGGCTGAAGCGCCTGCTGCTTCCAAAAAAGTTTACATCCTCCCCATCCGCGATGACATCATGCCTCCTCTGGTTTATTTGGTGCGGCGCGGGGTCAAGGAGGCCATGGAGGCTAAAGCCGACCTTCTGGTGCTGGATATGGAAACTAATGGCGGCCGAGTAGATACCACTCGCGAAATCATCACGATCCTGGAGCAGTTCAAGGGAGAGACCGTCACTTATGTCAATAAGGACGCTTTCTCGGCGGGAGCTTTTATTTCAGTGGCCACCAGGAGGATTTACATGGCGCCGGGCGGTGTCATCGGGGCGGCCGCTCCGGTCATGCTCTCTCCCGGGGGCGAAGGAATCGAGAAAATCCCGGACACTTACGAGAAAAAAATGACCTCTGCCGTCCGGGCTATGGTCCGGACCAGCGCGCAAAAAAATGGCTTCAATGTAGCCGTGGTTGAGGCGATGATTGACAAGACAAAAGGACTCACCATCGATGGTGAGGTCATTGCCAAAGAAGGAGAGATTTTAACTCTCACCAATACCGAAGCGGAAAAAAACTATGGCGATCCGCCAAAGCCATTGTTGTCCTCGGGCACGGTGCCAACTTTAGATGAACTGCTCAATAAACTTGGCTACGCCGGGGCCGAACAGCATTACCTTAAGCCGACCGGCGTGGAAAAGCTCGCCACGTGGCTCAACGCCATCAGTCCGTTGCTCATGCTGATTGGGATTATTGGCATCTATCTCGAATTCAAAATGCCGGGCGTGGCATTGCCCGGCATTATCGGGGTGGCTGCGTTCGCGCTTTATTTTTTTGGGGGCTACATCGCCGGGCTTTCCGGCATGGAATGGGTGGTGGTGTTCATCCTGGGCCTGGGGTTGGTGGTCGTAGAACTTTTCATCTATCCTGGCACAATTGCCATTGGGTTGGTCGGTGCCGGCCTGATGTTGTTAGCCCTTATCATGGCCATGGTGGATATCTATCCGGGCATGCCCAGCGTCCCGACGCTTCCGCAATTGCAACTGCCTCTGCGGCAAATCCTGTGGGCGATGGCTGGCGGAGTGGTAACAATTCTATTTCTGAGCCGCTTCCTGCCAAAGACTTCCTTGTATCAAAAAGTTGTTTCCCATTCCGCCAGCGGGGTGAAAACCGAGGCCGCGCTGACCAGGCAAAAAGTCTCCCGCCAGGGCCAAGTCGGCGTGACCATTTCTCCATTGCGGCCCGGCGGCAAGGCGCGCTTTGGCGATGAAATTCTTGACGTCCTCTCGCAAGGAGATTTAGTGGCGGCAGGCACCAAGGTAAGAGTCATCGGATTTAGCGGAAGCGAGGCATTGGTAGAGGTCGTTCAATAAGCGGGGTATGTTTTGTTACCTTTTCCGGTGTCAAAAATGGCTCTTTGTTCCTGTGGCCGTGGTCGTATGCATGGCGCAAATGCGCGCGGCGGAAACGTCCTCGGCGCAAGCTCCTGGCACGAAAAGGATGGCAGAGAGGCTCCAGGAGCATATCCGGAGCGCCGGCTTGAAAAACCCCAATGCCAACCTGCAACGAGCGGCGGTTTACCGCTCGCAACTGGCCCAGGCGAAAAGTCCCTCCGAAGTTTTTAACCTTAGTGGGCCGTTTCATAAGTTCGCTAACGTATTTTCTAGGCTGCCAGCGCAGCTCCGGGTGGTGAACTTGGCTCCAAGCGTTGCAGGAGTTCATTGAGGTCGGCCCGCGTAAATTTCCACTCGAAAGGTTTGGCGATGG
>JBBRPK010000033.1:0-43220 GCA_038228235.1 Verrucomicrobiota bacterium | reverse complement strand
TTGCAGGAGAGGAAGAAGACCAGAAAGAAAAATCAAAAGAAGGAAGAAGAAATTTCAGTGAATCGGCGGAAGAAAATCCAACGGAAGAACATCCAATTCCTCAAGGCCAGTTTTGAACCATTTCCATCTTACCCTTGGCACTCGGCCAACTCCCTGCGGCTGGTGATGGCGCTGGCGGCATCTTCGGCTCCGATTGTTCCACGCTTATACATGCCGGATTCGCTCACGCTGCGGGCCGTCATATCCCGGCTTTTATTTAGGGCTTCAAGTTCGGTGGCGGCTTCCCCTAGTTTGGTTTTTTTTCCTCGATGCGCTTCTCGATGTCATCACGCTTCTTTTCGGCTGCGGCTACTTTGCCTTTGGCGGCAAGGCCTTCATCCCGGTCGCGCAGGGCGGCGGAGTCCATGCCTGAGGCGGTGGCCCGGAGGTGACCGATTTCTCCAGCCCGCTCGGCATTGGCTTCCACTTTCGTGGTGCCCTTGAGGTAATCAAGGGCATCATGCCAGGAAATACCCTGCTTGCCGAGTAGAGACTCGATGTGCTTTTTGATTTGTTCGCGGCGGATGGCCCTGACGCTCTCGTTGGTCTGGGCGCGATGCTCGTGCCGGGTGGCTTGCGCGGTGGCTTCCTCCACCTCTAATCCAGCGGTGCCGTGCTGCTTCTCCAGGGTTTCGATTTCCCTGCCGGTATGGGTGGCGGCGGTTTCTTTCAACGCCACTTCGCGATCCATGCGGGCGATGCGATCTTTGTCTTCCTGACGCTGATATTTGAGGCGCACGCCGGCTTCATCGCGATCCGCATGGAATTGGCTGTAATGGGCGGGGTCTTGCTTCTGCCGCAGCTTAATATTGGCCAACTCGAAGGCCATAGCGGCGGATTTCTTTTCATCTTCGAGTTTTGTGCGATCCGCTTCCTCGGTGCTTAACTCCTTGAGTTTTTGGGCGGCGCTGCCTGCCTCGCGCCCGACCTGGCCCAGGGAGATGGCGAAGGATTCGGCGTGGAGCCTGGCCTGGACGGCTCCGGCGGCGAAATCGCGGAATGGTTTAATGAGATCGGCGATGGCCTGGGATTCTGTGGCGGCCTCGTGGACGGCTTCTCGGTATTTGTGCCAGGCATCGATGGCAAGCTTGACGGCAATGGATCCCGCCACGATGGGATGGCGAACGAGGTGGAGTAGTTCGCCGACGCCGGGCAGCTCGTGGCGGAGCACTTTGAGTTGGGCAATGAGGTTGCGCTTTTCCTCGGTTAGCGCATGGGTATTTTTCTGGGCGTCATTGGTGTCGACGTCTATGTGATAGTGGAGATCGCTGCCCATGTGTTTACCCTTTCTTTTTCTTTACCATCTTCGGAGCACGGGGAACCTCGGGGTCTGCCAGCGCTTCGCGATACGCCTGCAAACTGGCCGAATCAAACACCCGCTTGCCGTGGGAATCCGAAGTCCAACGCCACTTGATATATTTTTGCGCCAGAGGCCGGTCCAACATGTTTGTCAGGGAGCTTTGGGCGCAATTCAATATGCGGGCCGCTTCACTCGGGCCGACTTCAAGTTTCGGCTTCCCTGGTCGTAAAATAAAACCACCGCTCCCGTTAGGGATGAATTCCCCCATCAAAGGCACCGGCGCTGGCGTTTCAGATTTTGCTTTAGCTGCCATCAGATTCCGAAATGCCGGGCGGAGCGAAGTAACACCCCCCGCCCGGCAATCTCCTGGACCTACCAACCATTGGCGAAAAGCACCACGACAGATCGCCAGACCGCATGACCGAACGAAAGGCCATGCAAATCAAAATCAAACATCCGTCAAAATCTGACCGGCATTAGGCTGCCCAGCAGCCGCCCCGTAAATGACTTCCAGCCGTTGGTTCGCCGTCGCCTTATTATTGTCAACGAATTGCACCTGGTTCCCCGAAAAGCCGGACGGCGTGCTTATAACCGTCAGCAGCCCGTTGCCTGCTCCCGGAATCGTGTTCATATAATTGGCGCTCAGTCGAGAAGCCAGGACCAACGCGCTTTTAGTGAAGGCAAAACCCTTCAAGGTTTGCGTGCCGATAGCGGTAGCAGGAAGATTCACCGCTTTGATCACCGAAAAATCCTCAATATAAGGCAGGAGCCCCGCTTCAATTATTTCCGGTTTTTGATAGGTCGCAAGGCTGACAATCGCCGTATCCTTTTTCAGCCCTGAATGGTAAATCCGGTTCAAGATCAACGTGCGCCCTTTCTGGGGATTTGCGTTGTCATCCAGACAACCGCCCAGGTCGATAATCGTGCTGCGCCCAAAAGCCCCGAGCCCAGCGGCGATGGTTGGCACCGCTACGCCGGTCGAACTGGCGGCAAGGGTGACGCCGGGAAAATTGGCAGCCGTGATGAGCGTATAAACATAGTCCACAATACTTTTCCCTAAAGCATAGGCTTGAGCAGGCGCAGTCTCCTCGAAAAGATGGCGCACGGTCCCGGCAATCGACTGCGCATCGAGCGTAATCTGGACGCCCTTGTATTGGTTGTAGATGATCGGCACGTCCACATCCACCTTGTCGCTTGCAGCCCATCCAGTGGATTGGTTATAAGTCACCACCGAAGGAATTCCCACAATCCGAGTTTTAAGAGTGTCGCCATACGAAACAATCTCGGAGCTCAAATCCGTGCTGATTCTGCTTAAATCCGGCAGGTCGAGCGTGAGCAATTCCAAGGTCCGAACGGAAGCGATAGTCGCAGCCAACGTGCCGAGGGAATTGGCTCCTCGCAGAGGAATGGCATCGCCTTCCTTGATCCGAGGCACGATTTCTTTCGCGTAAAGGGCCGCAAACTCCCTTGCGGCCAGGCGCCGGTCTTCGTATGGAACTGATGGCTGTCGCGCATAGATCGCACTGAGCCGGTTTAAAACAGAAAGATTATCTTCACGAGAGATCATATTTTTGGATTGGGTAGGGTTATGGGGGTTATTTGGTGGGAAACTTTTCGATTGTGCCCAGGTAAGAACTCAGCTTTTCGCAAGCGTAGAATGGGTCTTTGCCTGCGTGGGACAAAATGCCTTCAAGAGTTCCATCCATGACGCGGGCTGTCTTCTCGGCATTGCCCAAATGCCCGTAGCGCTGCTGCCAATCATCCGAGGCCCGGAATACTTCCTGGGAGTGGGCCGGATGCACCCACGACTTGCTGAAAGCCTCAAGCTCCTTCCGGCCAGTCGCGCGGATGGCCTCAGCAGTTTTCTTCAATCGCCTGACTTCCACCCCCAGTTCCTTCCGCGCGGCGTCCTTCAACAGATCTCCCTGTTGATACAGCTTTTCGAGTTGCGCTGGGATCACGTCCATCTTGGTTTGCAGCGCGGTAAGGATGGCTAGGGTCTCACTATCATCGAAATGAGTCTCGTTGCGCAGGCGCTCAACCTCCTGCTCCGTCCGTTTATGGAGCTGCTCAACCCTGTCGATCTCGGCGGCGAGCCGGGCGCGTTCTTTTAGAATTTCTGGTACGTTCATGATTGGTGGGTGGATTGGTTTCGGATGGAACAATTTTGCGGGCGGCGAACTCCTCCAGGCTAGACCAGATCGGGATGCGCAATGCGTCCTCAATCTTGCTGAGAGTCGGCTTGGAACGATTTCGGCCCGCCATCACATTGCTGACTACCTGCTGGGTCGTGCTGATCTCCTTCGCCAAACTTTCCGCCGTATAACCACGGCGAAGCATCTCAATCTTCATCGCTACCCCTTCGGGCGACTGCCGCGCTGTCAATTTTATTTTCAACGTGATAAATTTAATACTCTGGTCGGACAAACCATGTCCCACGCCTGGGATGATGTCAATGGTTTTAAAACTAGGTTGGACATTTTTAGTCTAATGCCTGGAGGAAGAGGAAATCAAACCAATGCCGTCGGAGAATAGAATACCACCAGCACTCGGCAGTGGGCTAATGCTTCAGGACCTTGCCGTGTTCTTCTTTGCCGTGTTCTTCTTTGTGCGCGACTGCTTTTCCCTCTGGCGGCCCCGTCTGCTTCGCTAGCAACCGCGCGTTGTCCCGCTCCAGGTCAACCAATATTTCGTAATGATCAGATAGAGGTTTCGGCGGGGGCTGGCATCTCTCCCGGAAATCAGACAAGGCCCGCTCCACTTTCAGCTTCAGTTCTCTGACCGCTATTTGTTCAAGCCGTATTTTAGCCAGTTCACCTGCCCTCATTAAATCGCTATCACCAGGCCGTTGATCTCCTCCATCCCGTCGCTTCTGAGCTTCGTCCGATTTCACCACTGCCGCCCACAAATCCAGCACTTCCTTTCCTGCGCCGCGCGTCATGGACACCGACATGTAGTTCGGACGCCCTAGGAGGTGTTGCCACTCAAGCTCCGTCGGCTGTGCGCGTTCCGCCTCATATCGCTCGCTCCAAACGAAATCCAAATCGCCGGGCTTTGGTGATCCGTGGGGACCTGCAGCCGCCAACCGATCTTGCTTCTTTGTCTGATTGAGCTTTTTGCGATAGGCGAGTTTCTCATCTGGTGTGAGTTTCTCAAAAAGCTCAGACTCCAGCTTAACAGCGGCCCATTCACCAAAGATTGCTTTCCAGAAAGCTTTCGCGCTCGCCGAAAGCCGTGCATCGTCATTCACGCATTTGATCACAAGCAATAATTGCTCAGGGCTCATCAGCTCGCAGATACTTCCCAGGACTTTCGTCAACTCTATTTCCTGTTCGATCTCTGCTCGCCAAGGAATCCGAAGATTTCCACGCTCGGTTTCTAAAACGGCACCGCTTGCAGGCTTTTCCCCGGTCAGAAGCTCATCCACAGTTTTCGCGACATTTGCCTGGGCAACACTATCCTTGCCTGGGCCGAAGGGCATCCCAGATCCGGTCAAAAGCCAGAATCGATCCACGTTAAATCTAACAAGCAGAGCATCCTGAAATTCAGCGGAAGGCTTGGTCCGCTTCCCCGCTTCGAGTCGGCTTAGATATCCAGGACTAAACCCGCAACTGCGGGCAAACTCGGAGATGCTCAAACCTAACTTCTCTCTCAGCCACCTGATCCGTTCAGGGAGGGTTCTTAATGCGCGTGCCTCAAACTCCTGCATTGTTGGCGCTTTCCAGCTTCCAGCGCTAGTTCCGGCATTTGCACCAGAAGGCTCCCGATTGATTAACATTTCTATGGTTGTCCCAAAGAACGCGGCCAACTTCTGCAACGCCCTAGCTTTGGGGATGCGGCCGCTTTGGTATTTAGAAATCGTGCCCTGGCTTACTCGCAAGACCTTAGCCAAATCCCCTTGGGTGATGGAGCGCTCTTTCATGAGCGCCGCAAGGTTTTCACCGAAACCTAAAATTAATGTTTTTTTCGCTTGCATTTATTCCCTGATGGAATAGTCTAGGCACATGCTGCAGGCAACACTGCCAGATAAAATCTTACTGAGCAAGCAAAAGCGCCGTCGTCGCCGGATAAAATTCCCACACATTTGTGCGGACGCCCTCGCGCTCGGCGTTTCAAGGGTTCATCTCTGGTATGTTCTTTCCGGAAAGCGTGTGAGCCAACGCCTCATTACCGCCTACGATCAACTAAAGAGGGGGACCGAGCGATGAAATGGGCCAAAAACCGAATGTTTTACCGGCTGAGCTGCACGCTCTACGTCTATTTTCCCCGTGGTGATCAGTATCCCCACGGGGAAAATAAGGAGTTTCATGCGAATTAGCCCACTAACCCATCTCGAAAACAACAGATCTGGGAATTTGCCCTGTGCGGGGCTTAGCCACCACCACCTTACCCGAAGCACCATTCCCCAATCATCTCTTGTTTGCAGCAATCCGCAGAGTTTCTCGGGGCCGTTTGAAACACTTGCTAAAGGCCGGTCTCTATCTAATCCGCCCTTGGTTCAGCCAATCCTCGATCCCAAAAAGCAAAACCGGGCTGATTCCGTCCGAATCAGCCCGGTAAAGTGGGTCTCACCCCACGCCGAAATGGTCCCCCGTAGCAACCAACCACAAGAAAACCATCCACTACAATGGAAAACCTACCAAATCCCCCATCGCCCGTCAAGTCCAAATCAGGACTTGAACTCATCACCGTCAATCTCGCCCATCTACGGATCTGCGCCAAGATAGATGGCATTCCCTCGCTTCCTCCCGACCAGCTCGCGCTCTTGGAGGAGGACATCCTTCGCACTGGCCGGGTTTTGGTCCCCCTGATCGTTAGAGCGATTGGTGCGCCCGGATCAATAGCTTACGAGGTGATCGATGGCCGTCACCGATTTGAACTGGCAAAAAAACATGGTCACACCACCGTGCCGGCCATCGTCGATAATGTTTCCGACCCGCTTGAACTCGCCTTCTCAACGGCTCTTGCCCGGCGGCAATTAACAGTGAGTGGCAAAGCGCTTCTCCTTTTTGAGAAACATCCTGAGATGCAATGCGAGGCAACTAGGCTCAAAAACCAAAAAGCAAATCTTTGGCGTGGCCATGGCGGGAAGCCGAATCCCCACGATTCCGACAGTTACGAGAGACCGTCTTTCCGCAAATTGGCTTCTACTTACCATTTCGATCACAGTTATTTCTGCACCCTCGCCAAGGCCAAAGAGCATTTACCACCTGAGGACTGGCAGGAGAAACGGCTTCGAATCCTCAGCGGGGATTTGTCCATCCCTCGCCTCCGGTCTGCGATTGGTGGCGCGATGGCCACGAAGGGTGTTACTCCCACCGAACAGGGAAAGGCGGAGCTAGTGGAGGAAGCCTGCTCGGTTCTCTGGAAACGAATTCAAAAATTCAAGAAAATGGGGGCCACTGAACAGCAGAAAGTAAAAGACGCCTTCCGTAACTTGCTCAATGAATTACCACCCGATCTCCAAGGCATCTGCCGCGAAATCTAAAACCTTAAACCTATGATTATAAATTCCTCTATTCCACTAACCGCCAGGGAGCGCTATAAGCTCAACTCTCACCGCGCTCGAACGAACAATCTTTTCCATGCCTTCGCTCGTGACTGCGGCAGGATGGCGCGTTTGATTTCGACTCTAACGCTTACAGCCACCCCAAAAAATGTCCGGTAATCCCACGCACAGCGATTGGCAATTCGCCGAAGCAAACAGACGAAAGGCCATCCTGGAAAACGCTGAGGAAATGGTTGCCCGAGGCAAATCCTTAAAGAATGTGGCCCGCCAGATTGGGACTCCCCTCGCCACTCTGTGGCGATGGAAGTCGGCCTATGGGGCAAATCATGACTTCAACGCACTCTTACCTCGCATCAGCCCTGGCCGTAGATCGGTGCGGCAAAAACTAGAGGCCGAGATCGGCGCTGAAGCCCTGCAATCTGCCATCGCTACGGTCAAGGGCCACAATCTCGACATGAATTCGAACAGTGGAGCCTGGCGTTATTGCTCGGTTACCCAGAGCCTGCCAGAATCCATCAAGAACGTCATCCTTGATCCTTCCAGACGCAGCAAACATTATATCCCCCGATCTCTTACCACCCAAACCACCATCACTCGCGCCGAACGCCTCGCGTTTCGCGGGCGCCGCGCACTCAGTCTGCACGGCAGTTCCACCCCCCGCCTGATTGATGTTTTGCCGGGAGACGTGCTGGTGCCTGATGACATGACTCCCATCTGGGGCTGGTGGGTCCCGTGGCCCGTGAGTGAGCAATATCCTTTTGGCCGGAAGGTGCTTCAGGGCCAGTTATTAGGCATGGTCGATTACTCCAGCTTGTGCCGGGTGGCGTTCAGCCTGGTCGCCCGCGAAAAATCGAGCTACCGCTCCGTCGACATCTGGTCATTCTTTGGTGACTTCTTTGAGGATGCCGGATTGCCCCGCCTTGGGTTTCAGTTGGAAGGAGGCTCCTGGCAGGGCAATCTGATTCGCGGCCAGGCGGTGGAATCTCAACCGGGGGAAGTGAGTCTAGATCGGCGCGTCGGTGCGCTAAACGGCCTCTCCACTCAGCTCTTGCCCTATCACTATCAGATGGCCGCAGGCAGCCCATTGCCTGCCACGCTTCATGTCTGGCGCAGCACCCTTCCCAAATCGAAACCCATCGAGCTGGTTTTCAATAACGACCAGCGCATCGAAGGCACGCTTTGGGGCAGTCTCGGTCGGGACCAGCGCCGTAAGCCCTTCGAGAAAGCTCAAAAAATATTCGAGGCTTGCAAGCGCGGTGCGGCAGATCCCGCCCTGCACTTCTTATCTCTGGGCGCATTGTCCGACCGTCTCAACGCGATCATGCAATACTTGAATCAGGATCGGATGGAAGGCGAGAATTATCGAGGCAGGCCCTGTGACCTGTGGAATGACGCCACCCAAAAACATCCCCTCCTAAAACTGCCCGAGGGCAAGCGTTGGCTTTACCGCCGCCATTGGGCCGTTCGCAAAATCAAGGGGGCTTTTTTGGACGTTGGTTACACGGATGAAGCTACGGGTGCGCCGGTCAAACTCGCTTACCAGAACGCCGAAATGTTTGCACGCCTCGACGGAGAAAAAGTAGCGGTATATTTTGACAGGGGGCATCCCGAGCGCCCCGCCGAGATCACCATGCTGGATGGAGAATATCTTTGCCAGGCGGATTACTGGCCTGGAACGGGGGCCTTCCTCGCGCGAAACGAAGATGGTTTTAAGATTCAGGATAAATGGAAATCTACGGTGATTCAGTCCACCCGGACCATTTCCGAGCACGCCCCGAGCCGCCAGGTCCCGGCAGAGATCTCGCAGGCCCGAAGCGAGGCTCGCGCAAAGGAGCAATCCGACAAAGCCACACCATTTTCAGCCCCAGCGCGGGCCAGCCGCTCCCTGGAAACCGTCGCAATGTCGCAGGTGGAAATGATGCGACATGGGATGACTGATTCAGAATGGAAGGCCGCTAGCGCTCCAGTCGAGCCAGTGAGAGCCCTCACTCGGGAGGAGATGAGCAAACTTTAGGAAAATTTCCCCGCCTGGCTGTCACCAGGCGGGGGCGTTCAGTCAACATCAACCAAACCAGAAAGAATAGTATTATGGAAGATACAGGAAAACTCAACCTCTTAATCGAGCGGATCGAACGGCACCAAAGGGCGCTCGATTTGAACGATGCCCAGTTTGTGGCCCGATACCAGCGGTTTCTGGGAAGCGCCAAGACCTGGCGGGATCGCTTTTGTAAGCGCGATTTCGCGGACATGGGCAAGAGCCTCACCACCTGGGTGCGGAAATTAGAGTCGATGGTCGCCGAGCTGGATGGGCACTCGGTGCTGGAGGAATTTTTCGACGAACTGCCCTTCGCCGTCAAAATGACGGCGATTTATGATCGGCTCCAGGGCCAGCATAATGACCGGCGCTGTGGCGTCGGCCTGGCTACTACCGGCGTCGGCAAAAGCCAATGGGCGATGCGGGTGATGAACAAGCATCCGCGCGGGACTGCCTATTCGCGGGCGAATGAAAGTTGGAGGAATTCCATTTCGCAGATCATCTCTGGCATAGGCAAAGCCATCGGGTGTCCGATCCCAGATTTCACTAATCCTGCCACTGCATTGAATAAGGTCATCGAGAGTCTCAAGATGAACCCCTTGACCGTCATCATTGACGAGGCCCACGAAGGGGGCGTTTTGCTTATGAAATTAGTCAAGACTTTGATTGATGAAACATCCTCCAGGGTTATCCTTCTGGCCTTTCCTACCACCTGGCAAAAGGTCATGTCTGCGAGTAACGATGCCCGCGCGGAAGCACAGCAACTTTTTGGGCGCACGCTCAAGCCAGTATTCACCGACTATGCCAACGGCACTCGGAAGGAGGATGTGGTTATCTTCCTCCAAAAGGCTGCGGGGATAAATGGCGAGTCCGAGGGGATCGCCGCGCAAATCCTGCCGTTGGTTAGGACTAATGGCAATCTCAGGCTTCTGGCCGATGCCATCGAGGAGGCAAAGCTCCAGGCCGAGATTACCGAGAAACCGCTCGATGGCAGGATCATTGTGGCCCAAGTCCATGCCCTTTGTCCTACCCACATAAAGGAGGTGGCAAAGTGAATCCCAAGGACCTTAACACCCGGACATTGCGCGCCAATTTCCGAAAAGCCCTCAAAACACATCGCAAGGCCGCTGGCATGATTCAATGTAAGTTCGCCGCCTGGCTCGGCGTTTCCTGCCAGCAAGCCTATCAGCGATATGAGAGCGGACGCATTCCCAAGGGCGACGTGCTCTATCGAATGGCTACCCAGCTCGGAGTCACTGTGGAGAGCTTGCTTGCCGGTGAGCCACACTATGCCCCCGCCGAGAAAACCACGAAGGTATCAAATCAAACGCTTGACGTGCTCCATCGAATGGCTGCCCAGATCGGATTCACTGACGGGATCATCGAGTTAGGACCTGCATTCCATGCCGCCCTGGTCAAAGCCGCCGAGGCACGCGGGCTCACCCTGAATCAGTTCATTGCCCAGGCGATTGAGAAGGAAGTCGGCTTAGCGCCACAGGAAGGGGGTGTGCGATGAAAACGCGCACCGGACAATCGGAGCCAAAGCCCATAACAGAGGGGCAGATAAAGCAGGGGACAGAAATGCACCGCCGTAAAATATTATCCACGGCCTGGAAAGAACGCAGGAAGAAACGTGGCGCTTTGAGTTTGCCAGGGCTTTCGGGATTCACCCCGTGGAGTGATGACGAATTGCTGATCTATATTGCGGAAGCTATCCGGGGCAACAAAACCGCTATCATGGCAAAGCTTATACCCGGATTCGACGACCGGGACTTAGGCTGCATCACCTGGCGTGAGGCGTTACATATAGCCGAGATGGTTCGCATAGCTCAATACGAGCGGCCTCAGCGGTTCGGTGAGTTTGGCTGGAGGATGATGCTGCCAGGATTGGCCGGTCATCGGCAGATCCCCACCGCTCAACTGCTATTGCACATCTCCGCGATGTGTTATTACGGCAAGGAAGTGATTCAGCGGGTCTTCATTCCCGCTGACGCAGATCCTAAAACGGCATTGATCTGGGCTGAAGTACTCGTCATTGCTGAAGCAGTCCTGGATAGCGAAGGCATAGAGACGGGGTTGATCGAAGTTGAGGGAGGCATAAATGACCCCAGCCCGCTCCAGGCCCAGGCCTTTCGTTGGCGGGCTACGATCATGCTCTCCATCGGAGAGGATGAGGAAATAAAGGAAGGGAATTAGTCGAAACGGGGCGGGGGTGCGCCGGGCCTTCATGGACCGGCGCAGCTTCCAAACTGCATTATGATTATGAGTAAAAAATTAAAAGTAATTTTCAATTGGTCCACGATCAACATCGGCCAAAGGGTCTTGTGCCCAAACAGCGCCTGTATGCTGCCCCGTAAGCGTGGATACGTTATCGGCCTAGTTGTGGAAAAAATAAACAGGCCCATTCGGCTGCTCAATATTTGGCAAATCCATCACGAGCCCAAACAAATGGCAGGCTGGTTTCCAGTCGCGGAACTCAAACCTTTGGAGGCCCTATGACCACAAAGCAGAACTTTTATTATTGGCGTCTTTGGAGTTTGGTTTGCCATACGAACGGCTGGTCCCAACAGGACAACGAACGGCGGCATCGGCTACACGTCGCGGTTTTCGGCTATGACAAATCCCACTTTGCCTTTAGCAATCTGGAGTTTGACCTCATCATTCGCGACTTCAAATTGCGGGCAGACCCGGACGATCTGGAGTCGATGGTTTTCTTTGAAAATCCAAATTGTGAGGAGAAAAAACGCCTCCTCTATCGCATTGAGCAACTGGCGGACAAACCCTATGTACGGACCTTATCCGAGGCCGTCTTCAAGACGATCTACTATCACGACCTGGACTTGTCGCAACTGACCTGGCTGCGCAACAAACTCACCCAGCGTCACCGGGCCAAAAAGAAGAGGGCTGACGCCGCCCGAGCCGCAGTTCCCGCCGACGCCGCGTCTGGCGAACTGGTGGGAGCGGTGGACGTCGGAGACTCAAACAACCCATTCTAACCAGCTACACTTATGGACATAACCAAGCAAATCCCCATCACCCGCGAAGCGATTCGCGAGATGGATATTAACATCGAAGGGACCGCCTGCCGCGCCAACCTCAGCACCGCCACAGTGCGCCGTGCGCTCAGTCGCAGCAGCACCAGCCTAAAGATGCGCTTCAAAATCGAGGTTGCCAACCACGGCCCTATTTGGAGTGACCCATCGGCCTTCGCTGCTCGACTGAAGCTCTATAAGGCATTGGGCAACGTTGATCCTGTCTTCGCCGAGAATCGAGTCCTGCGCCGGGCCGCGAAACGATACAGCCTCGCCTTCAATACTGAAATCCGGCGCACGCCGGCGCTTCGCGAGGCCTTCTTTGATTCGATTCTGGAGGCAAAGGCCCGCGTCTATCAACCCCCTACCGCGGCGAAACAGGCCCAGATAAATGCTTGGGTCAACGCCACTGATTGGAATTGCCGCGACTGCGGTGAAATCTTCCCCATCAAAAAGCCTGAAACTAGGAAGTTAAGGACCAAGTGTCCCAAGTGCGCCAGTTCGAAGATCCTTCCATTCCTGCCTGATCTCGGCAGCCAATCATCCATCCCACCCAGCTCATAGGATGCCTTCTCCACGGCGGGGGTCGCGCACGGCCCCTGCCACTTCTCCGCAGCGGTGCCGCCGCCAGGCGGCAGACCCTCTGCAGCCTTCAGTCGGATTTTGGGTGAAATGCCTCCTAACCGGTTCGAGCGCTTAAAAAGCGACCCTAGGATTCTCTATACCGCGTTTTTCAGCCCCGCCCATTACTCAATGCTTACCTGAACCACATCACGGGATTGCATCTACACTCGTTACCCCCAGAACTCCAATTGGAATATTTCGAGCTGGTATGCAGCGCTGGAAAGGAGTTTTTCAATCGCCATCGGAGTGAGGCAACGGCTTGGATTGCAGAGCGAAAGCGCAAACAAAGGCCAGATTCCAACGAATCAATGATTGTAGAATCGGAGGAACCTTAAAAAATACAGTTGACAAATGTTGACCCAAAGGGCAAGCATCATCAATGCAGGCACTTGAGCGACTATTGCATCGGCTTGAACAGGCAACAGAGCAGCGCGGTAAAAAGACCGCGCTTGCCCTATTCATGGGGGTATCAATGCCCCAGATATCCCGATGGTTATCGCGAGCGAAAGAGCCAAGTGGGAATGCAACGCTTCGACTGCAAGAATGGGTCGTTGCAGAGGAAGCGAAACAAAAACAAAGCCCTGGCAGTGCGTTAACACTTCCAGGGCGGGTGACCCGCAAAAGGAAACATATAAATGGAACCTAAACGAGTCGGAAGAAAGAGTAGCAAGAAGGTGGCGGTTTCACAAGTGGGAACTGAACGGGCCGGCGGGAAGCCGGTGCAATCACAAGGCGGGGCGGGGCCTGTGCTTCGCATTTCGGAAGGCGTGGCCTACGAGTATAAGGTGAGGGTGGAAGTCTTAAGGGAGTGTGGCTGGCCCGCCGAGTTGACTATCTGCGACAATCCAAAGCCGGCGGCTGAATATTGGCGGCGCCATATAAGCACGCATCCGTATTTTGATCCCGAGAGGGAATGTCTCGTGGTGCTCCTGTTAGATGCTCGCAACCGGATTAAGGGCCATCAGTTGGTTTGTATCGGGACCAAGGACATGCTGCCAGTGAGCACCGGAGAGGTTTTTCGCGGGGCCATCGCTATTTCTGCGAGCAGCATTGTGGTGATGCACAATCACCCCAGTGGGGATTGTGCTCCTTCGGAAACCGATCTCGGAATAACCAGGGCTCTGGAAAGGGCTGGGGAGTGCCTTCGCATCTGGGTGCATGACTATATCATCATGGGGACGGGTCTGAAATCATCGTCTAAGGATTACGTATCTTTAAGAACGTTAGGTCATGTCGGCTCTGGCGTGGCATCGAATTACGATGGTGATGGGGTGGTGCTCCATGTTTACCGAAGTCGATCCGCCAAGCGCTATGGGGCACGGCTCAGGTGGGTCGGAACTATCCTTCCACCGAAAATCAGTGGCGGAACATGGTCTGCTGTTGATCTGATAAACCGTTGCCAGGTTGGCTCGTTTAACGATGCGTGCAAGGCGCGGCACTGGTTCCTTAGGCGGTTCGGGAGAGTGCTTCTAAATCCGAAGCTCCTACCCGGTGGTTTTGACGCATCGGGGGAGGAATTTTTCAGGCTCGCCCCCGATCCCATTGGTTGAAAGGCAGGCAGGCAAAGTGGCGGCTTGGTCCAAGACCTTGCCGCCATTTTAGCGCAGAGAGGCCGAGCTTCCGTTGAGCGAGCAAATATTCCCGCGCCGCCCAATGCGGCCACGCGCAGAATCCCGCTCGGTCGGAATCTGCTCCACCGCATCTAAGAGCCTCTTCACAAAGATTCCGGAAAGCTGATGGGCGGCAGCTAAGCCCTTCGCGGGAAGTCCGGACTGGGGTGTTTACCTACCCGGAACCGCCCCTTACTCAATGGTGTGGGTAAAACCCCATCCTTGGCTTTCCTCCACCACCCATTTCAAACCCACATCCATACCCATTTCAAACCCCAATTTGACCCATTTCATTCTTTTCGCCAAGTTACAGCTCAGTCACCGGTCCTCAGTCCTGCCATCCTGCATCCCCTATCCCTCCTCCCCTATCCCCCCTCAGCGCGGCAAGGGGGCCATCTCTGCGGCAAGGTGTTTCATCCGTTCTGCGATGTGCTCTCGCAACCCATTCACTTCGCCCTCCCATTCCTTGACTTTAGTGGGCTGATCTTCAGCGAGAATGGGGCGAAGGCGGCGGGCGATTTCATCGACGCGCTTTTGGAGCAATTCGTTTTGGAAGATGCCGTCGCGCAGCGCCAGGATTCTTTCGCGATAGCGCCGCTGCCCTTCGGATGTCTGCATCACCGCTTGCACCAGCAAGGTTTGTTGTCTGGGTTGCCAGGACATGGCAGGCTGTTGAAACATGGAATCCAAACCGTACGGGATCAAAACCATGCGATCACGAGCGGTATCATGGTAAATACGGTAATTATTGTGATTCATCCAATAGCCATCCCAATGGGCCATCAGAATCTCCCCCGCCATCATCGAGATAAAGCGGTCCACATCCAGGACCTTTTGCAGGCTTTGCCAGCGCAAACTTGCGTCCGCCACATGGGTGGCGCGAATCAGAGGCTGCAAGTCCGACCTGCTGCTGTTATTGCCGTTGTCCTGTTTCAATTCTTCATCCACATCCTGCACATAGGGTTCATAAAGCGAGCCATCACAGTTTTTGAAATGGAGTTTCAGGAAGTCCTTGGTCAAACCCTCGACCAGCACATAGAGGCCCAAATAACGCTCGTTCAACCAAACCCGCGCAAAACTCACCCGCGCGGCTGGCGCCCCGGCCTGGCGGAACAACGCCGTGCAAAGCGCCTCATGAATATAGGTGGGATCCTGTGCCGAATTGTTCAAAAGGATCTTGGTCAAGCCATAAAACCTCTGCCCGGGAATGAACTCATTGAATTTGACCGTGAAACTGGGTTTCTCCTCGATAGGCCGAAAACTCCCCACTCCCTTGAGGTGAATCCCCACATCCAGATAAGAGCGACCCCCCTCCTTCACCGTGCCCCGCACGAATTTCCGGCTCTCCTTCTTCAGCGACTCCACCGCGGCGGAGGGCAATTCCAAATGAATCTGGCGGATGATTGAGTCAGTGAAAAATTCCTGGCTGGCCGCCTGATTCTTCCTATCCTTGGCTTCCGAAGCCAAACCCAAAGGCGGCTGCATCATAAGCGCCAGAGAGCAAAGGGCAGTGAAGCACAACACTCGAATCATAGATGTCCCAGACGTTGCCTGTACCATCGGCATTTAACCAGCCTAAAGCTCGCGATTCGTCTGTTGTTACACGCACCTCGCGGAACGTTTGGAGTGCGTCCCGGCTTGCGGGCGCTTTGACAGTCAACGCAGTCGGCAACCGAAAGCGGGAGCGAGCTCGACGCACTCCACACGCTGCGCGCTTCCAAACCCAAACTCGCCTTGGTCGAGCTCTGAGATGGACCAGCATCTGCCGCCATCCCCGGCGCAAGCTTCGGTCTGACGCCACTTCCCGACGGGGCAATTTAGAGACTCGTGGAACTCGTCCTTCTCCAACAACCAGAACCGCTGCGTTTCCAATTGACAGGCGCCGATTGGAAAAATAGATTCGCAGCAGAATGTGGCCCGTTCGTCTATCAGTTAGGACACGGCCCTCTCAAGGCTGAAAGACGGGTGCGATTCCCGTACGGGCTACCAGAAAAAGACGTGAGGAGCGGCGAGAGTGTCAGTATCCTCGGGCATAAGCGTCGATAAAATATGCGGCCGTTTCAGATTATTTTTAATCCGACCAGCGCGGCGGAATTGGCAAAGATGCCCAAGGAATTGCAATTGCATATTCTGGGCGAATTTCGCGGGCTGCCCCACGAGGTGATGAGCACCGAGTTGGAGCGCTTCGGTAAACTGGAGCGCGTCGGCAAAATTCTTCACCGTCTGCGCCTGGGGGATTACCGGATTTATTTCGAGCGGCACGAGCTTGGGGTAGTGGTCCACCGCATTTTGAGCCGCAACTCGCTGAAAGATTTTCTTTACCGCTCCAGCCTCCCGCTGGGAGAGGATGAGGCGCTGCAGCAGAACCCGAAATTCTGGGAGTTAATCGAATCCGCCCGTTCCCCGTCTGCGAAGAAGTGATGGACCTGGTCGGGATTTGCCTTTGGTTCGGGCCATCGCGAGCAAACCGGCGAAGCCAAGCAAACTCAAAACGACGACGGAAGGTTCAGGAACACAAGCCATAGCCTGAAAACCTTCCATATAAAAGGCGAAGGGAGGCTCAGGTGGAGCGGGAATCCTATACGGAAATGGCGTGGACGCCATGGTTTTTCCAAAGGCTGCTTCATAGCTCGTGGCGGTGGTAAAATCCCAGATCTTCACGTCCAGAACAACTGTCTCGCCGGGGAGGAAGCCTGGCAGCACTATAAAATCATTGGGGCCATAAATGCCAGTGGTGGCCCACTTGCCCTTATTCTGGGTAGTCGTGCTGCGGAATCTGCTGATCGACGCTGTAAGCGGCATCAAACTGGAAGCATCGGCTCCGACGTAGAGCTCAGCAACGTATTGGGTGCCCACCAGCCCCACGCCGGTGACGGGATCAAGTGGACTCCCGCAGTCATACACCAAGCGGTTGCCTCCCGTTGGATCTGGTGTTTGGAATGCGACGCTGTTTCGGAAAGTGACCAGGCCCTGGCCGTAGCTAATTGAAACCGTAACCGCGAGTATCAGAAGCGGAGTAAATGTCTTCATAACTTGGTTGAGGAACTGTCGTTATGATAGAGGAGAAGTTTTGTAAATGCAACACCCTAAAGGGGCGGGGGAGCAATTCTCATCATGGCGCCAAATGGCGTGGGGTGCGCCGCCCGCACGAAACAAGGGTTGATGCCTCCGGGAAAACTTCGTAAAATGGCGTGGAAAATTATGACACGGCAACAGGTCCTTGACCTTTATTTCATGGAGGCCCGAGCAAAACTGATCGACTTGGGCGCATTTATTGACCGGATCGCGCGGGCTGGCGGCGAGGAAGATTTTCGGATGAAAGCCTTCCAGGCGGCGCTTGCTGAACTGGCCAGCGGCGAACCACATAGGGCCAGGGGCATCCTCATGTCCTTCAGCGACCAGACCGTGGAACCAATTCCTGCCGCCACCACAAAGGCTGCCTGCGGCGCTTGGAAAGGAGTCCAGGTTGCCGGGAAGTAATGGCTAACGAACTGGTCATTCCTGAATCGTCCTTCTTAACCAACACATGCGCTACATTGAACCTCATGGACACATGGTGAGCCGCGTCACTGATGATTACCTTGACATGGTGACAGCGGGTTGTCAGGCCGTGTGTGAGCCTGCTTTTTGGGCCGGTTTTGATCGAAGTTCCGTGCACGGGTTCCATGATTATTTCTGTCAACTCACTGAGCATGAGCCCAAGCGGGCCGCCAGGTTTGGTCTGCCCCATTTTACCTGGCTGTGCATCAACCCGAAAGAGTCGGAGGATGTAAAGCTGGCCGAGGAAGTGTTAGCAATCATTCCCTCATTTCTGGATCGCCCGAATGTGCTCGGCGTCGGCGAAATCGGGCTTAACAAAAACTCGCGCAACGAAATGAAGGTGCTGGAGCGGCATGTCGATTTGGCCGCGCGCCACGATCAGCTCATTCTGGTCCATACGCCTCATTTGGAGGACAAATGGAAGGGGACGCGCCTTATTATCGACGTGCTCAAGAGCGATTCGCGGATCAAACCGGAGCGGTGCATCATCGATCACGTCGAGGAACACACCATCGAGATGGTCCTGGAAGCGGGTTTCTGGGCGGGCATGACTCTTTATCCCGAATCCAAGTGCACCTCTGCGCGAGCCATCGATATGGTCGAGATCTACGGCCAACAGCGCATCTGGATGAACAGCGCCTGCGACTGGGGCGTGAGCGTGCCACTGGCGGTCCCGCGCACCGCCCTCGAAATGCGCAGGCGCGGCCATAGCGCCGAGGCCATTGACAAATTGATTTTCCAGAATCCGGTGCGATTCATGAGCCAATGCCCAAAGTTTAAGCTCCCCCTTTAAGTTCCGCGCCTGTTCCAGTCGGGTGAGATAACATGGACTCGATTACCGTCGATTTCACCTTGTCCATAGCCTCTCAGCGCGGCCAGAAACCCAGCGGCTTTCGCCAGGGTTTCTTCGTATTCTGCTTCCGGCTGGGAGTCCGCCACAATCCCTGCGCCGGCGTGGAAGTAACTCCAACCTGCTTTGCAAATCACGGTGCGAATCAGGATGCTCAACTGGCTTTCGCGATTGAAGCCGAGGTAGCCGAGACATCCGGTGTAAGGGCCGCGCGCCACCGGCTCCAATTCATCGATAATCTCCATCGCCCGGATTTTGGGCGCGCCTGTCACGCTCCCGCCGGGGAAGCACTGGGCGAGGGCCTTGAAATGGGTGGAGTCAGGCCGCAGACGCCCTTCGATGGTGGAGACGAGATGTTGCACCTGGGAGAACCGCTCCAGCCGCGCCAGTTCCGGAACCTGCACCGAACCGTATTCACATACACGGCCCAGGTCGTTGCGCAGCAGATCGGTGATCATGACCAGCTCCGCCATCTCTTTGGGACTGGTCTGGAGCTCGTATGTCAGTTGCGCATCGCGGGTCGGATCCGGAGAGCGCGGGCGGGTGCCTTTGATGGGACGCGTCAAGATATGCGAGCCGCTGAGCCGCAGAAAAAGTTCAGGGGAGGACGAGGCGATTTGGAATTCACCAGGGTCAAAGTAAGCAGAGAACGGCGCGGGTGAAACAGCGGCCAGGCCTTGGAAGGCATCCCATCCGCTCCAATCACACTGAACGGACAGCCGCTGAGCTAAATTTACTTGATAAACATCACCGGCCTGGATGTAACGTTGAGCTCGCCGAATGGCATTCAAAAACCCAGCTTGGGAAAAGTTGGAGTGTGGTTGGAAGTTCGAAAAGCCTTGCTCGGGCGACAGAGGCGAAGGCGTGGAAACCGAAACCGAGCGGGAGGGCAATTCGGATCTGCTCTTGCGCTCTTCTTCCGGTTGCATCCGGCTGCGCCAAAACTCCAGTTGGTGGCGCGCTTGGCCCTCCGTTCGCGAACCGTCCATGCCCAGCCCAGTCGAGATGATCCAGTTTTTTTGGAGCAAGTGATCGAACGCGACCACGCTGTCATAAAAACCTACCTGGCAATCGGGCAACTCCAGGTCATCAATGGCATTTCGCTCCAGTTTGGGTTCAACAAAGTTCTTTAAATCATAACCCCAATATCCAAAACACCCGCCCAGTGGAAACGGCAGGTCCAGTTCGTCAAGCAATTCATAACGCGCCATCAAGCTATCGAGCAGATGCCATGGATTCCCAAATTGCGCGCGAGCCGCCTCCGTAGCGAAGAAAAGTTCGCAGCGGGCGCCGAACGAGCGGAAGGTCAGGAATGGTCTGGCCGTGACGTAGGAGTATCTAGCCTCGTGCGAATCAAACAGCGCGCTACGAAGCAGCATCACCCCGGGTGCGCGGCCTAGTTCCTGGATCAAGGCCTCGGGGCTGCAAGCGCCTGAAACTTCCTGAATAAGAGGATGCATTTGCCTGCCTTAACCGCACACTACTTTCGCCAATCCCTTTTCTGATCTCAAGGGGCTTACCAATGCCAGGTTCATCCGCTCCGGGCGCAGGAAGTCGCGCGCGGCCGCCCTTATTTGGCCAGCCTTGACTTCGGTCAAACGCTGTTTGATTTGCGCGGGGCGAATGATCTTGCCGTAACCAATCAATTGATCGCCAAGCCACATCATCTGATTCTCCGTGCTTTCCAGGCTCAGGTCAATTTGGCCAATCAAATAATCCCTTGCATCGCGCAATTCTTTGGCGGTCGGCGCGCTTTCAGTGAAACGGCTCAGCTCGCGTTTGATCAACTTTAAAGCGCGCGGAAGCTTGTCCGTGTCCAAGCCGGCGGAAATAGTGAGTGTGCCAACATCGTCAAAAAGGCTAAGGCTGCTCTGAATGGAGTAGGCCAAGCCATGATCTTCGCGCAAAACCTGGAAGAGGCGCGAACTCATGTTTTCACCCAAAAGAGTATTGAGCAGACGCAAAGCATACCTCCGCTCGTCGTGGCGTGAACAGGCGCGAAAGCCCAGCGCCAATTGGGTTTGGGCAATTTTTTTGGTCAGCAGTCGCACGCGCGCACCCGCTTGGCCTTCCTGGACGGGCAAAAACTGGGGTCTTTTGCCAGCACAGAAATGCGAGCCGAACCGGGAGACGGCCTTCACAACTTTTTCGTGGCTCAACTTCCCGGCCACGATTACCAGCGTGGTCGCGGCGACGTAATTCTCCCGCTGATAGTTGACCAGTTGCGGGCGGTCCAAGGCATCCAGAGTCTTGTAGGTGCCAGTCAGAGAGCGGCCCAGCGGGTGGTCTGGCCACATGATTTCATTTAGCAGCTCATGGACATGGTGCTGCGGCTGATCGAGGTACATAGCCAGTTCCTCCTTAATCACGCCCCGTTCTTTCTCGATTTCTCGCTTATCAAAAGTGGAATGCAAAAACATGTCCATCAATACTTCCAGCAGTTCCGGCAGGCGATCATGGCGTCCCTTCGAATAAAAGCAGGTGCTCTCCTCGCTCGTGAAAGCATTCAAGTAGCCTCCGATCCCCTCCACCGCCTGGGAGATTTCTTTGGCGGAACGTTTGTGAGTTCCTTTAAACAACAAATGCTCGATGAAATGAGAGACACCGTTGAGCGGCGCGGGCTCGTAGCGCCCCCCCACTCCCACCCACAATCCAAGGCTCACACTGGCCATGTGGGGCATCTCTGCCGTAGCGATGGTCAAGCCGCTGTCTAAGCGCGCGATTTGGTACATGTTCAACCCACGGCTTTAGCGATACCGGGTGGGAACCCGGCGCTCCGTTGATATTGCAGAATGATTTCGATCGCCTCCCGGGGATCGTCCGTCAATGTAAAAAGTTCCTGGTCCCCCGAACTGATAAACCCCTTTTGCAGTAATGTCTTCTCCGTCCATTTAAGAAGGCCGCTCCAAAAATCGCGTCCGATCAGGACAATTGGAAAGCGGGAAATCCGCCCCGTCTGCACCAGCGTTATGACCTCGAAGAATTCGTCGAGCGTCCCAAAGCCGCCAGGCATGAAGACAAAGCCAATGCTGTATTTGACGAAGCAGACTTTGCGCGAGAAAAAGTAATGAAAATGGATCGGGATATTGGCGTAACGATTGCCCTTCTGCTCGTGCGGCAGTTCGATATTTAAGCCAATTGATTTGCCCTTGGCCTTGGCGGCGCCGCGATTGGCCGCTTCCATGATCCCAGGACCGCCGCCAGTAATGACCGCCAAATTGTTCCGGGCCAGCCCATCGGCCAGCGCAACTGCCACTTTATAATAATGATCCGAAGGAGGGGTGCGGGCGGAGCCGAAAATAGTCACTGCGGGGCCCGCCGCTGAAAGGGTCTCGAACGATTCGACGAATTCGGCCATGATCCGAAAAATGCGCCATGGGTCTTCCCGCACAAATCCACTGGGGGCGTTATTCATCGGCTGCAGCTTAGCGAGTTTTCGGCTGCTGACAAGCGGAGGTGGAGCGTGGAGCATGTGGGTATTTTCACATCGGCTGCGAGACGCGAGAACCTGCGTGTCCCGTTGCTGTGCGCCCTGGGCGCTCTACGCTCATCCGCTCCGCACGCTCCACGCTGCCCCACACTCCCTCACCGCCGTCTCCCGCGCCTCTGCGTCATCGCCGCTTGCAATTGTTGGTTCTGGCGATCCACGTTCAATTGCGCGGTGTTGAAATCCTGCTCGGCGCGCCGGGCGCGAGTTCGCGCATTCTCTAAATTGGTGGCCGTTTGCTTTTCCTCCCCCATCGCGTTGGTCACCGCTGGATCGGAATCAATCAGTCTCTTCAATTGTGGCTGGAGGGCAGTGATCCTCTTTCCAGCGGCCTGCAAACGCTCAGTGGCTTGTTGGATGTCGCCGTCGCTCGTTTCCGCCTCCTTGCGCATTTCGGTGGGTCGGCGGATTTTCCCGGCCAGTTCGGATGCCAGTTTCTGCTGTTGGACCTCCGAGAGGGATTTATCGTCGGCAAGCTCGCCCAGATGTTTTCGCGCCGCCTCAGCTTCCTTTTCCGCCTCCCGATAAGCGCCCGAATTCTTCAGTTCGGTCCCAAGCGCACTGCGCCGTGCTTTGATCTGATGCGCGGCAGTATCGCGGTCAGATATGGCCGCGCTCATCCCTAGCTCAGCGCCATGCTTCTGGGCGGCGATTTGGCGCGTCTGCTGGAGCTTATTGGACGCTCCCTGATGAGCCAGTTGAGCCTTGCCCAACTCCCCCTGCGCCTTGTTCCAGGCCTGCTGCATTGTGGTGAGCCTGGCTTGAGCCGAATTGAAAGCCTGTTGGGCGCTTCGAACCTTTCCGTCCGCGACCGCCGCCGCTGCCTGACCAAGAGCGGGCAAAGCCCTTACGCACATCAGAGCCAAAATGAAAAGTGAAAATGCAACTCTCAACAGGCTCTTCCCTTCCGCCATCTCCGCAGTCTTTTTCGCGCTGGCTTGCTTCGATGGTAGCGCCGGGGCCGCCGAAACTCCGCTTCGTCCTCCTCGTCGAATGGCTCCGGGATATGTCCCATGATTTTTTTCATAGCTGGTTTAGTATTATAGCACGGAACCAGGAATGGTGAAGGCAGAAAAGCGTGAGGCGCCTGCCAAGAATCCTCCGCCGATTTAACCCCTGTTACCGAACAGGGATGGCTAGTTTATTCCCTCCCACCTCCGGAGCAGCAGGATTCACTTCGGGGCCAAAATAGCGCAATACAACCAAAGGCTCCACGGGGGAAATGTTCTCGAAAGTGACGCCGGTTTTGGCGGCAGCTTCAGTGCAGAAGACCTCATCTTCTGTCAGTTCGTGAAAGCGGATCAGTTTCGGGCAATCGAGATTCAACTTGTTCATCCGGCCTTTTCCCTGGACGGTGATAAGGCCGTAGGCGCCATTGTCCTTGATGGTACACTTTACTCCTGGGTCCACGGTCAATTCTTTGGCGGTGAAGTACTGCTGCCCATCCACCTTTCCGTAAACAATCCACCGATCCACGTAACCCTCACGCTGCGTGTCCGCCACGGGGACGGGTTCCAAATAGTGGTTTTCCTTGAATCGCAAATCGACGTTGGCCTCCCAATCCAGTTGCCCCACGATAAAGTCCAGGTCATGGTGCTTCGATTTCGGCATGTCTTTGACCAGGAGCGCCCAGGGAACTTCCCGGCCTTCCACCAGGGATTGATACATGCCAAAAACGTCCGATCCCCATTGCGGCTCGTAGGTGCAGAGCGAACCGGGCGCGTGAAGGATGCACGGGCCGACCAGCCAGCCTGTGCCCGGTTTGAGTCGATAGGCCTTCGAGAGATCGAGAATGCCGTTGTCGCCCTGGTTCCAATTTTCAAGACATTTGCGGACCTGCTGTTTAGTCGTGCCGGGTTCAAGACCGAAAAAAGTGTAGGGAAAATTGTTTCCCACATTGTTGTGCTGGGGCGGAAAATAATAGGACTCCGGTTTGCCTTCCTGGCCGACGAGCCGCGCCTGCTTTTGCGATTGGTGCATGTGGTGCGGAATGGGCCCCATGTTGTCGAAGAATTTGGAATAGACTGGCCACCGGTGATACTTATTCCAAAGTTTGGCCCCGATGAGTTCAGTGCCGCATTCCGCGACAGCCTGCTGCAAGGTAAACCTTTCTCGTTCCAGGACGACATAGCTCAGCCCTTCGTCTGGCGTGCGGTTTTCGTTGGCGGCGGGCGTGGTGGAGGCAAACCATCGTTCATCAATCCCACCGCGATTTAATCCGAACGCATAAAGGTCATCGGGATGAAGCTTTAGCCGCTTGCCCGGCTGCAGAAAAGAGCGCGGAACCCAGCAGGGAGCGAGACGAAGCAACCCGCCCGTGTCGGCCAGCCCGCCTTCCACGCGGCTCCGGACCTTGTTGCTAACTGTCTTCAGTGATTTAACAGTTTTGATGCTCATGATTGGGGCCCAGTATTGAGCATTCACAAACCAGTGTCTAGACTCCAAACGCTTCTCGCTTCCAATCCCAACTTTGTCAATGGCCCTGCCTGACAGCTCAGCCCGGCACCTCAGGCTTGCCAGCCGCGGTTTAATCGCGTAACAGCTTGCCCTTGCGATCAACGGGAACCATTACACTTAATGGGCACAACCTCTCCATCGGGGAGGCCTGGCGCGTCGCCGCTCTGCTCGTCCCTTGTGAATTGGGGGCCGAAGCCAGGCCCATGATCCGGCGCAGCCGCGAGATGGTTGAATCTCTCGCCGCCCAGCCTCGAGCCATCTATGGCATCAACACCGGGTTTGGGCCTTTGAGTGGCTGCCGCGTTGCGGCCGAGGATTTAGGCCAGCACCAGATCAATCTGCTTCATCACCTGACGGTTGGCCAAGGCTGCCTTTTCTCGCCGGCAGAAACACGGGCCATCATGCTGGCCCGCGCTAATGCCTTGTCTCGGGGGTACTCCGGGATTCGCGAGGAATTGGTTGAGTTGCTCCTTGCCGCGCTGAACCGGGGGATTCTGGCAGAAATCCCCAGCGAAGGCTCGGTCGGTGCCAGCGGCGACCTGGTTCCATTGGCGCACATGGCCAACCTGCTCGTCGGCTTTGGCCATGCCCGACTGGACGGTCAACGCTTGCCGGCGTTGGAAGCTTTGCGCCGAGTCGGTTTGACGCCAGCGGTGCTCCAGTGCAAGGAGGGCCTTGCCCTCGTCAACGGCACTTCTGTGATGACTGCCTTGGCCGCCCTGGCGGTGCATGAAGCCGAGCGACTGCTGCACTGGATGGAATTGCTCACGGCTTGTCTGTTTCAGGTGCTTGACGGGGAGCCGGAGGCCTTATGCGGCCAAGCCCAAAAGGCCCGCGGCTTTAGGGGCCAATCGCTCGTTGCCCGGCGCATCAGTGATTCACTGCGCACTCATCCAGAATTCGCGCGGCGCATTGATGAACATCAATGGGGGTCCCAGGCCAAGCTTGTGGACGGAGGGGCCGAGATTCAGGACCCCTACTCATTGCGGTGTGCCCCGCAAATTCTAGGCGCTTTTCAGGAGGCGCACTGGCACGTCGAACAGGTTGTCACCCGTGAATTAAATGCCAGCACTGACAATCCATTAATCTTCCCCGAGACGGAGATGGTGATCCACTGCGGCAATTTCTACGGCCAGCAGATTGCCATGGTTAGCGATTATCTGCGCTTCGGTTTGATCAAGCTGGCGTTGCTGGCGGATCGTCAACTGGAAAGGCTTTTGAACTGGCGTTACAGCCGCGGGCTCCCGCCGTTGCTGGCGGGTGCCGCGCCAGGGCTAAACTCCGGATTGGCTGGAGCTCAACTCCTCGCGACCTCCCTGGCCGCCGAAGCGCGCCTGCTCGGGGTGGCGGCTTCCATCCAAACCATCCCGACGAATGCCAACAACCAGGATGTCGTGAGCATGGGTTGCACCGCGGCGAAAATGACCCGCGCCACTCTGCCCCTCCTTTGGAAGTTGGTCGCAATCGAGGCCTTGGCCCTGGCCCAGGCGGCGGACTTGCGCAAACCCAAAGACGTAATGGGCAGTGATTATCGGAAATTATATGACGTGGTGCGCAGCGTTTCTCCGCCACTCCAGACCGACCGCCCTCTAGCCGAGGATATCCAGCGTTTGACAGCCTTGCTGCAAACGGAACAAGCCCAGGAGCAATGCCTGCAACCCCGAGGGGAACCGGATGCCGACTGACGTGGACGCGCTCATCATCGGGGCGGGGCCGGCAGGTTCGATGGCGGCAGCCTTGCTGCATCGGGAGGGCTTCCGCCTCCTGGTCGTGGAAAAGGAGCGCTTCCCGCGGTTCGTGATCGGCGAAAGCCTGTTGCCGCATTGCATGGATTTGTTGAAAGAAGCCGGCCTGCTCGAGTGCGTGGAGCAACAAAACTTCATGCGAAAGAACGGCGCCGTCTTTCTGCGCGGGGATGGACAGTGCAATTTTGATTTTTCCACCCAGTTCACCGAAGGATGGAAATATACCTTTCAAGTGACACGGGCTGATTTCGACAAAACGCTGGCCGATGAGGTGTCCGCGCGCGGTGTCAGAATTCTCTACGGACACGGTGTGACTGCCGTTAAATTTGGTCAAGCGCATGCCGCCGTGACCGTCGAGCAACCCGGCGGGAGCACCGAAACGATCACCGCGCGATTCGTTCTGGATTGCAGCGGTTATGGGCGCGTGTTGCCGCGGTTGCTGAAATTGGAAGAACCATCACAGTTTCCCACGCGCGAAGCATTGTTCAGCCATGTGCGAGGCGATCAGCGGCCCAGCGGTGGGGAAGAAGGAAAAATTTGGGCTTGTATGCATCCGGCCGGCGCCTGGATTTGGATCATTCCCTTTTCCAACGGTTGCACCAGCGTGGGAGCGGTAGCGACGCCCAAATTTTTCGCGCGCTATCCGGCTGCGCCCGAGGAGCGCTTGCGCGCCATCTTGTCATCCGATCCGAACGCCGGGCCACGTCTCGCCGGGACACAATTCGTCTTTTCGCCGCAACGCATCGCCGGCTATGCCTGCGCGATTAAACAACTTTACGGCCCGCAGTTCGCGCTGGCCGGGAATGCCACGGAGTTTCTCGACCCGATCTTCAGTTCCGGGGTCACCCTTGCCCTGGCGTCGGCCAGCCAGGCGGCCAAGGTGCTGGCGCGTCAATTGCGCGGCGAAACGGTGGATTGGCAAACAGAGTATGCGGATTACGTCATGCAAGGAATCAACACCTTTCGCGCTTACGTCTCCGGATGGTATGACGGCACATTGCCCGATATTTTCTTCGCCGCCCGCGCGAACCCGGACATTATGAAGCAAGTCTGCTCGGTGTTGGCTGGCTATGTGTGGGACCTTTCCAACCCCTATGTATCCCAACCGGAGCGCGCTTTGCCATTGCTGTCAGAGATAGTCCGCGCGCGGTCGAAAGCGCGGCTGCCCCATGAGTCCGCAGCCACATGAATTACTTTCGCAGTGATTCCAAGTCGGCCTACGAAGCAAAATCTGAAGCGCAACGAATTGCTTTTGCGCCCATCGTTTTCCAGGCCTGCCGGCTTCTGCGCAATTTCGGCATCCTGGAACTGGTGCAGCAAAGCGGCGCCAAAGGGATGACCTTGATGGAGGTGGTTGTAAAAGCGGGCTTGCCGCGTTATGGAACCAAAGTCCTTTTGGAATCCGGCCTGGGCAGCGGTTTGTTTTGCCTCATGGAAGACCGTTTTACCCTGACCAAACTTGGCTACTTCATTCTGCGCGATCCCATGACGCGCGTAAACATGGATGTGGTGCATGAGGTCTGTTATCGAGGTTTTTTCGACTTGGATAAAGCAATCCTGGAAGGCCGCCCCAGCGGACTGAAAACCTTGGGCGACTGGAAAACCTTTTACGAAGGGCTCTCTTCGCTTACTCCGCAGGCGCGGGAAAGCTGGCTGGCTTTCGATCATTACTATTCAGACGCGGCTTTTCCCGCGGCGTTGCCGTTGGTGTTTGCGGAGCGGCCGAGGCGGTTGTTGGACGTGGGCGGAAATACGGGCAAGTGGGCTGTTCAGTGCGCCCGGTTCGATCCCCAAGTGCAGATCACCGTGGCGGATCTGCCGCAACAATTGGGATTTGCCAGAGAAACCATTCGCCAGCAGAAATTGGAAAATCGCGTGGACTTTCTGGCCATCGATTTTCTGGATGAAGCGCAGGCTTTTCCGGAAGGTTACGATGCGATTTGGATGAGCCAGTTCCTCGATTGTTTTTCGGAGAAGCAAATCGTTTCCATTCTGAGCCGGGCCGCGCAGTCCATGGGCCCCGCCAGCCGTTTGTCCATTTTGGAGCTCTTCTGGGATCGCCAGCCCAATGAAACCGCCGCTTTCTGTCTGCAACAAACCTCTTTATATTTCACCTGCATCGCCAACGGCAACAGCCAGATGTATCATTCCGCCGATCTCCAGCGCTGTTTGAGCGAAAGTGGTCTGAAGGTGATTGAGGATAGGGACAGCGTAGGGCTGTACCATACTTTGTTCAAATGCGCGAAGATCTGATTGGTGCTTTTCAACCGGAGCTACGTAAAAGCTTTCCGATTTGTTGCAACTTGCCCGCGTTAATTTCTCCCATGACTATTTCGGGGTTTAAGTTACATTGTAGCTCACTATGAAACAAATCACTGTCCTGCTCGCTGAAGATCATCAGATCGTCCGGGAGGGTTTACGATCCCTATTGGACCACGAACAGGATATTAAAGTGGTCGGCGAAGCGGAAACCGGCCGACAGGCGGTGCAACTCACCCGCAAACTTCGTCCCACGGTGGTGGTGATGGATATCGCCATGCCGCTGCTCAATGGGCTGGAAGCCACCCGGCAGATTCGCAAAAACTTTCCCGCCACCAAGGTTCTCGTTCTTTCCGCCCACAGTGATGATGCTTACGTCGAGCAAGTGATGGCCTACGGGGCGGCCGGTTTTTTGCTCAAACAAACGTCATCCAGCGTTCTGGCCAAGGCCATTCGCGAGGTCCACAAGGGAAATACTTTTTTTAATCCCTCCATTTCCCAGCGCGGGAAGAATGCTCAGGCCAAGCCATTTAATCGCGAAGGGCCGCTCCTGAAGAAAGGCAATTGTCTCAGTTCCCGTGAGGTGGAAGTGCTGCAACTAATCGCTGAAGGAAAGCCCAACAAACAGGTGTCCGCTGAATTAGGCGTGAGCTTCAAAACCGTGGACAAACATCGGCAGCATCTTATGAACAAGCTTAATATCCACGACATCGCCGGCCTCACCCGGTATGCTATTGGGCAAGGCATCATTGAGAGCAATGTCCGAATAAGAATCAGTTAGTCCTGCGTTCCGAATCCACTTCGGAACGTCCCTCCTTCGGGCGTCGGGGAAACACCCCACGGTCAACACCGCCCTAGCTCATCAGCCCCCCCAGGCTTACTCTGATAAGGAGTTTTAGCGCTACAGACAAAATCATACGTATGAAAGTAAGCCATTGCCTGCCTGTCAGGCGACTCGTCGCGCCGCCAAAGGCGAATCATTCGCAAAGCGGCCGAGCGGAGGGGCGCGCAGGCGGGTTCGAGCCGGAATTGGGAAAAGGAAGCGCCTTTTGGATCGAGTTAAAGAAAGGATAAAAAATGCTACCCACCATCCTGCAGGTGGATGATGATCCCAACGACGTCTTCTTTCTTCAACACGCCCTGAGAATAGTGGGAGTGGAGAACCCCATCCAGGTCGTGAGCGATGGACAGTTGGCTATCGACTACCTGGCAGCCACGGGTAAATTCGCCGACCGCGAAACGTTTCCCCTACCCTGCCTTATGTTGGTGGATTTGAAACTGCCGCACGTGATGGGCCTCGACGTGCTCACATGGATCCGCCAGCAATCCGGCCCCGCGAGAGTGGTGCTCATTCTGAGCGCTTCCGCGCAGGACGCCGATACCTCTGCCGCCTATCGGTTAGGAGTCAACGGCTTTCTGGTCAAACCTTCCGAAGCCAGCAAACTTCAGGAGATGGCCAGAGCCATAAAAGACTTCTGGCTGACGCATAACACACGCCCTTCTGAAGCTTCCGTGAAGCCAGCCGCGGGACCGATTAACTCGCGTCGGGCACTCTCGAACCATGCCCCTGAGGGCCAAGGGCCCAGCTTGGAAACCAATCACTTTAGCAAAATCGAAAGGTAACAACGATGGAGCCAAAACATGTGGAGCGCGCCCTCCGCGAATCCTGCTCTTGTTCGCCGGAGCATAAGCGGCATGACGAAAAATCCATCGGTGGGGTCGCGCCCCGCCACTGAAAATACGCCGAAACAATACCGCAATCGAGAGGCAAGGCTGTTCGGGGGCGGTCACGCCTTGCTTTTTGAAAAAAAACCGCCCCGCCACTCAACCGGCATGAACAGATCTAAAAAGATAATTCCATGAATAACTCCAAACGCCTGGCGGACAAACTCGCAATCCTCCTATCCAGTGCGCTGCTCGCCCACACAACTCACGGGCAACTTTCCGTGAACGTGGCGCTCCCCTCCGTCGAGATTCACGCTGAAAGCGACTTTTATGAACCCCTCACCCCTTATGGCCGATGGGAGGTGGTGGGGGTTTACGGCCGCTGCTGGATTCCAAGCCGGGTGGAGGCCGAGTGGCGTCCTTACTGCAACGGCGCCTGGCAGCGGACCGATGCCGGTTGGTATTGGGTCAGTGATGAGCCTTGGGCCTGGGCCACCTACCACTACGGGCGCTGGGATTTGAGTCCGCAATATGGCTGGTACTGGGTGCCGCAGACGCAATGGGCCCCCGCCTGGGTTTCCTGGCACAACGGAGGCGGATACGTCGGTTGGGCGCCATTAAACCCCGCGGCAAGGATTGGCGGAGGAGGGTTCGTGGAGGTAAACGTGGGACGTATCGCGCCACGGGCGTTTGTCTTCGTGGAGGAACGGCGCTTCCTCGAACCGGTCCGTCCCACGACGGTCGTGGTCAACAATACAACCATCATCAACAAGACAGTCAATATCACGAACATCAAGGTCGTGAACAACACCGTCATCAATGAAGGCCCCCGCACCACCGTCATCGAGCAGGCCAGCGGGCAACAAGTTCAGGCGGTTCCGGTCCACGAACTGCGTGGCCATCAGGAAGCGGCCGTGGTCGCCAGCCAGCGACTAACCGCTCCGATCGCCGCCGCCAAACCCCAACCAGCTCTCGGCAGCGCGGCTGTGCCCCTTGAAGCGAAGGTAGTTCCCGCGCATGACCCGCGGCCAGTTGAGAAACCAGTCGTGATTACTCCAGGTCCGAATGCGCCCATTGCGCAGAAACCGCAGGTGGAACACACGACGGTCCAACCCATTCCCCATCCGGCGCTAGCAAAGCCTGTGAGTCCGCAGGCAAAACCTGTCATTGAGCAGACCAAGCCTGTTATTGAGCAGGCAAAGCCCATAATTCAGCAGACCAGGCCTGTGCCCAACAAAGCCATCAAACGGCCTTTGGAGCAACCACAGCCGCAGCCGCAGCCGCAGCCGCAACAACCTCCGGAGCGGCCAGTTCCGCGCTAGGTAATGTTAGCATTTGCTTGGCAAGAGGACGCAAACCAATTTTACCGACGAAAGGGGGTGAGTGCATATGCCAAAGAAAAGTAAAGGCGGTCGAATGACTGCCGCGAAAAAACGGGTCGCCAAAAGCCCTGGTGGAAAAAGACCGGGTAAAAAGCGTCCCGCCGGTTGAACAGTCATGAGCCCAGTGAGAGCGCATCCAGCGCTCCGTTTCCTCAGGCGCGCTTGAGATAGCGTGCCTCGGCTAACGCTCTCGTCCAAAAAACTTCGCCCTTTCCTCCTTCGTGAATCTCCAGACGCTGGGCCGTTCGAGCAACGGAAAGAGGAGGCCGGCATCGCGGAGCAGGACCGCTCTCTTCTGTCAAATATAACGAAAGAAAACGAGCGCATCAATAAGCGCAATTTTGCGAGCTTGACGGACTCCTCAGCTTATGTTTCAATCCTTCAATGATAAGGAACCATTTCACCGCGCAGGCGCTGGCTCTGGTGGTCGTTTCTCTAATTTCACTTGTAAGGGATGCAAGCCCCGCAAGTTATCAACTAATCACCGTGGACACCCCGTGGCGCTATAACCAAACTGCCGCCGACTTGGGGACGGGTTGGGTGGTTCCAACTTATGATGACACACTGCCGGGGTGGAAGGGACCAAGTAATATCTTGTTTGGATTTGAAACAACCCCGACCAATTATCTCCCCTTCACTTTCAGAACCGGCCAGGGGGGTGATTTTCCTAGTCCTACAAATGTCGTCCCCTACGTCACGAACTACTATTTCCGGACTCATTTCACGATGCCCAACCTTCCCTCCGAACTCTTAGCGTCCACCGTCTTGCTTACAACCAACTTTGTTGACGATGGCTCAGTCGTTTATCTGAACGGTACGGAACTGTTCCGATACAATATGCCGGCAGGCTCAATCAGGGCCACGACCTTCGCCAGTGTCCAATTAGGAATTGAGGGATTTCAGCCTGGCACGCAAACCGTCTTTTCTCGGTCCAACTCGCCGGCGAATCTTGTGGTCGGCGACAACGTGCTGGCTGTCGAACTGCATTCGGCGAACAAGACCAGTTCCGATGAGGTTTTTGGGCTGACCCTCACCGCTGTCGTGCCAGATACTATTGTGATTACTACCCAGCCCGTGGGTCAGACCAATATCATAGGATCTCCCACCATCACTCTCGCCGTCGAAGTGAGCGGTTCTAACCCATCCTACCAATGGTATTCAAACAACCTGGCCATCGCGGGCGCAACTTTTAGGACCAACAACATCTCGACCGCACAAACAAATTCAGGGACGGACTATTACGTCATCGTCTCCAATGGGCTGGGCAGCGCCACCAGCTCGGTGGCTAGGGTTCAGATCCTCTCAGACACTTTTCCCATAAAACTGCTGTCAGCCTTCTCCGGCCCGCCTGTGCCTCCTGGAACTTCGCAGCAAAACCAAGTGCTTGTAACTTTGGATAAAACCGCCGTTACGTCTGCGGCCACTAATCTTGCTAATTATTCTATCGGTATCTTCGGAACCACCAATATTATTCCAGTCGCTAATGCCCAGAGCGGAGGCAACCTCATTAGATTGACGACCGCCTCAAACCTTTTTTATGGGATCAACTATGTCCTCACCGTTTACGATCTGCGCGGTACGAATCTCATTCCCATCCAGCCCGAACCCGCTCAAATTGGCATCAGCATTATCCGGACGAACCCGCCTCCGTGGGTCACAAACACCAGCCCTCTGCCTCCCAGGCTCACCATCGTGCAGCAGACTCCCAACAGCGCAGAAATCTCCTGGACTAACACGGGTGGACTAACCTGGGGTCTCCAATACTCAACTGACTTGGGGACAAACGCCTGGACTCCGCTGGCAGTTCCCAGCCCCTACACAAACAGCATTACCACAGGCTCGAGATTCTTTCGTGCCAGGGTCCAATGAACCTGGCCCGCATGTATGGTTTCGGAGTGATCGATTAAGATCTCACTTGCACCCATTGCGTCTTGCCGCTCGCTTCAATGGCGTGCACCAGGGCTTCCAACCAATAACAATCTCCTGCGCAAATGGGCGCGCTACGAACATAACGCGCCAGGGTTTCGGGTAAGGCGTGGGCTACCCAGCGTTCCATCGGCACGATCATTCCCATCAGCTCTGTTGGAATGCCGAGACCTTCGTCGCCCGTCCAGCGCGAGTCGTAAGGCGCTTCCCGCAGCCAAAAGAGCGGATATCGCTTTAGACCTTCCTTGTGGCGTTCGAGCGCGCTGTCTTTGACGTGCTCGGAAAGATACCCGCCCACTTCCGGACACAAGTCGAGGAACATCCAGCCTTGATGCACCAGTCCCCGCTGGCGCGGTTCGTAACGCTCTTTCCAATATTTTTGGGTCGCGGTTTCGATGACGGCGAAATTGGTTCCGGTTTCAAAGGCGAGGGCCGCATTGCTTGCCGCCAGAGTCAGCATCGAAATATCGTTGAGGTGTCGCGCGATCCGAGCCATCACGACGTGTGCGCCCATGGTGCCGTAGAGATCGCACTGCGACGCTTTGCGGGCGTAAAGTTCGGTGATTTTTGAATAATGTGCCTTAATCGTGCCCCAATCGCCCGAACGGTCGGCATAGAGCCAGAGACCATAAAAACTGCCCATCGTGGGCTTCTTGTTGCCCCACATTTGCCAGTAACGATCCCAGCCCCGGGGTTCGTGGAAGGTGTGCGCCTCGCGACGGACTCCGTTGTTAGGCGGAATAAAACCCTTCGCCGTCCATGGGGCGCGTCGGTCATCGTCGAGCTCAGCGCGTACATAGTGATTCACGGCAGCCTGTTGCGCCGCGGTTAGGTGCGGCCACGCCATTGCCAGCGTCGTGATGATGCGCCCCCCTTGCCAATACATGAAGTAAGGGTCTTGTTCCAGATCCGCATAGACCGTCCGCAAGGGTGCCAACGGGCCGGCATCCAGAATCTTTTGCGCTTCGGCGCGTAGTTCCATTACGAGATTGCTCGTGGAAGGCGCGATTTCCGTCGTTTGGCAGGTCTGCCACAGATATTTGTCCCACAGACCCGCCTGCGTCTCGGCAGAGGGGGAGGACGCGGCGAACAACCCCGCGCATCCCGCGAGGGCAAGCATGCTCCTGAATTCGCTTCTTGCCCTCATGGCTCCCCATGCTCGATGCAGGTGACGCAGTATTCTTCGGCGAACAAGAGTTTGCCCTCAGCGATGACTACTGCTTCTCGTCCGCCCATGGACGGTTGAGAACAACGCGGCAATCCCCCCCGATCCCGATAAACCACATCCGCCAGCCAGGTCCCGCCGTCGCGCGTGCGCACTGCGGCTTGGATTAGGCGCGATGTGCTCTGCTGCAAATCGATCATCTTCGTGCCGCGAAATCGTTGGCGGAGATAAAGGAAGGGACCGCCGCAACTCAGCGCGAAGAGATTGTCCGACTCGCCGGTCGTGCCGCTGAGATGGCCGTTATCGATCGGCAGACGGAAGCCCGTCTTCAGATCGATCGCCGAGATATCCATTGAGTAGCGCGTGCCGAAACTGCCTTTTGCCGTGAGAGTTGGGTGCGCAGTTTTGAACCAGGCCAGCGCGCGTCCCTGCCCGTCAACGACGGGCGGAGGAGCAGGAGAACCGCACCCGTCAGCCGGGCCGTTCGGAACGGTAAACGGTTCCGTCAAGTCGCCGCTCCGCAATACAAAAAGATGTTTCCACGCCGGCGAAGCGTCCAGCCATTGGCCGCCGTTCGTGTCGCCGGACAACCAGCGCAAAATATTGGTTTGTTCGGTCGCGCTATCCGGACTGTCGCGCATGACGTTTTCCATCACGTATTCGCTGCCCACGCAGATCGGCTGCACGGTCTGCACAAGGAGCAATCCAGCGTGCAACACCGGATGCAGCAGACGAAAGGATTGACCGTTCAACCGCGTGTTGGCCAGCACCTTGCCCGTTGTAGGATCGAGTTTGTGGAAAAACATGTCCTCGGCTCCTACGTAAATTGCATCTGTGTCACCGCAGAGGTCGCTGACGATCGACGCGCCGAGCGGCGCGCTGCGCCAAAGAATTTTGCCGCTCAAGGGATCGAGGCCATAAACGCGGCCATCGTGACAACCCGAGAAAACTTTCGTGCCAATGATGAGCGGCGCGCCGGTGATAACCTTCGTTGTTTCGATACGCCACAGTCGTCGGCCGGTCACTGCATCGAATCCAGCAACGGCTCCCGGAATGGCGGTCGCAACCACAACCCCGCTTACTACCGCGAGCGCGGCGCAAGTGCCACCGGGATTGTCCGCAACCCAAAGAGTGCGCCCGTCGTCCAGGCTCAGGCCATAGACTCTGCCGTCCATGTCGCCGATAAACACTTTGCCGCCCGCGACGACCGGTTGAGCGCGACCGGCGAATGTAAAAGGAACTTTTTTCGGCATTGGATAGTCAACGCTGGTCTTCGCGCCATTCGCGAGGTCATCGGGCCAGGTTGGATTCGCCGACCGATTGCGCAACGTCCGTGTCGGTCCGCACCAAATCCAACGCGTGCGATAAGGAGGGGCCACGCCGAGGAAGGCGTGTGCGGTGCGGCCCGAGTCACGCGCAAGTTGTGGCCAGTCGTTGTTTTCGGACGCGGCAGCGCAGTCCCCGGGCACGAATCCTAACGGAGACATCAACAGCAGGATGGCCGTGGCGGAGTTCATAACGAGAGCGGCTAGTCTTTCACAGGGGCGGTATGAAGGTCAAGAACGCGCGGTTTAAGAACCGTAATTCTCATTATGCCAGCATAGAAACATGGAAGGCCGAGTTCCACGAGTCTTATTTGCTAACCGTGCTTGCGTCCGGCGGTTGTTTCTTTGCTTTGTGAATGGCCCTCCATCAACTCCTCCAAGCCAGCCGAGTAAGGGCGCTTCTGGTCTTCCGGTTCCTTAACGCGAATATTCGTCGCAAGCCGGCTGTTTTCTGTTTTATGCAGCCGTGCCAAACTCTTCTCTGTGAACGAAGACAACGCCTGCATCGGGATGAAACGTGATGAATGAATCCTCCCAGAACGTCATCCGAATCGTGGTGGATGAGTGCGTTGAAATCGACGCGCCCCTGGTCGAGAAATTCCGCCGGACTCTCTCTCCACAGCAACCGGTTGAGATCGTCTTCCTGGCTGCAAGTCACCGCGGGATCCCCGATACCGAGATTTTGCGTCGATTGCTTGGTCCGGACAGTCTTCTTCTGAGCACGGATCGCGTTCTGCATAACCAAGCTTTGGCGCTTGGTTTTCGTTCCTATACCCTGGATGAAAAGGGAGACTTGTTTGGAAAAAAGCTCGCCCATGTTGCTGCGCCAGAACCTCTCCTTTCCGCCAGGAGCGTCGGCGAATTGAAAACTGATTATGTCCACCCGCCCAATCCGATTGCGAGCGCACTCAAGTCAACCATGGCCGAGCGCGACTTCAAAAGGTATCGCACACGGCGCCGTCGCATCCGCAGTTACTTCGGCTCTGAAGCCAACATCAGCTCTGCCTCTCTCACCATTGGGGCGCGGACCACTACTCGGGGATTGATCAGCGGCTTCTTTCTCTCTTTAGGCGGTTATTCGGGCGTGAAAGGAATCCGAGCCAACGAAGGGTATGCTCTGACGTTGGCCAATGAGCATGAGCCAGCCTGGTGCGTGATTCACGCATTGCGGGATCTTTATCTTCTCCAACTCGAAACCGTCGCTGTGGAAATCTACATCATCCCCCCGGCGTCGCTCGCCTTGTGCCAGGATTTGCTGTCTGGCTCCGCACCCATCTCTCAGTCTCCCGGAGACGAGAGTCTGCGCCGTTTGCTGCAAGGGCTAAAATCAGTCCGAGCTTTTCCCTGCGGCAAGGGGCCGTTCTTCGAGGGCATGAAAAACAAGCTTCAACAATTAGCCAGCGGTCGGAGCAACGAGTTGGTGGTAACCGAATCCCACTCCATCATCAACGCTCTTGAACAGGCTGACGCTTGCATCATAAGAACAGTTGCAGGGGATTAGACGCATGAATTTGGAAGAACTGAAACTCAAGTTGACCGCCGTCTTCGAACCTCCGCCCAAGGGTGGCTACACTTGCCATTTCGAGGAATTGCCGGAGGTCTTTTCCGAAGGCGAAAGACTGGAAGAAGCGAAATCGAACTTGCTGGATAAGACAGCGCACACCGCGTTCGTATTGTCGCTCCGTAGGACACAGCGGGACCGCCAAAGGGGTTCAAAAGTTTTCGTTTTTGCCTTTTTGTAGCTTTTTGTGCGTTCTCATGGCCATCTCTACCTTTCCGACCTCGGCCCATGCGTGAGAATTCGTGAAATTCGTGTCTATTCCCCATCCGTGTTCATCAGTGTCCATCCGTGGTTGTGATGTAATTCCTCGGCGCCATCCCGTTTCTCCAACCAACATCCTGCAACCGGCCTGTAACCAACCATGACTCCCCAGCGTCCTAATGAACAGAATGTTAAGTCCGCTGCCGGCATCGAAATGGAACTTCAGCACTGCCGCGCACCTGCTCAATCGCGCCGGCTTCGGGGGCCCGCCGGCCGAAATTGAGAAAATCGCCCTGATGGGGCTGGAGAATGCAGTAGGGTACCTGGTGGATTACGAGAAGATCCCCGATGCCACGCCCAATCCTTCGTGGGCCAAGCCCGACCCTGGGGAAGCAAAGAGATTTCAGGAGCTCCGTGAATCGCGCCGAAAGATGAAGATGGCAACCGAACAGGAACGCTCGGCCCTGGAGCTAACGACCAGGGAATTGTTGCGCGACGCACAAAGGGACCAACGGCTGCGCATCCTCGAATTGCGCGGTTGGTGGCTGCAGCGAATGGCCAAAGGCCCCCGGGCCCTCCAGGAAAAGCTGACCCTCTTCTGGCACGGCCATTTCGCGACCAGCGTCCAAAAAGTCCGCGACAGCTACCTCATGTGGCTGCAAAACGACACCTTTCGCACACGAGCCTCGGGGGGTTGGAAGGAGATGCTTGTGGCCCTCACGCGCGATCCGGCCATGTTGCTCTGGCTGGATCAGACGCAGAGCCGCAAGGAGCATCCCAATGAGAACTATGCCCGGGAGATAATGGAACTTTTCACGCTGGGAGAAGGCCATTACACCGAACAGGATGTTACGGAAGCGGCGCGCGCTTTCACCGGGCTGAGTTATGATCGGCTCCATCAGGAAAGCGATTTTCGCCCGTTCATTCATGATCCGGGATTGAAAACTGTTTTGGGCCGGACGGGTAATCTGAGCTGGATGGATGTGTTGGGCCAGATTATTGCCCAGCCCCAGGCCGCCCGTTTCATCAGCGCCAAACTCTGGAGATTCTTTGTGAGCGAAGACCCCTCCGAAGAAGTGATCGCAAGTCTGGCTGAAATATTTCGCAGAAACCACAACCAGTTCAAACCTCTCCTGCGGGCGATGTTTCGCAGCGAGGAGTTCTATGCCTATTCCGTTGTTCGCAATCAGGTGAAAAGTCCAGTGCAATGGCTGGTCGGGAGCGTCCGCATGTTGGAACGTGAGTTGCCTCCGGCGGCGGTTTGCTCGAACTTTCTGGCCAACCTTGGCCAAGACCTGTTCGCCCCGCCCAACGTGAAAGGCTGGGATGGCGGGATCTCCTGGATCACGACTAACAACCTGTTGGCCCGTTATAACCAGGCGGAGATGTTGGTTTATGGCAACAACCAGCTTCAGCTAAACACCCGGAACCGAGGAATGAAGTTCATCGAGAATCGATTTAATCGCCTGCACAACGCGGCCACTCCCGTCGAGGTAACCAAGATTTTGACGGTTGAAGAGCGTTCCGATAAATCGGCCCTGCTTGACGCGCTGCAAAAACGGCTCCTCCAGGCCAGACTCAAACCAAAACAGGAGGGTGCCTTGCGCGAGCACCTCGAACACCGCGCCGCTTTGGACGAGCATAACATTCTCGAAATCATCCGGTTAATGATGAGCACACCGGAGTATCAATTGGCTTAAGATGAGCATGGCTCAAGAAAAACATAAATTTAGGAGGCCTCCGGCGGTCGTGGTGAGTCGTCGTGGACCTGCCTCACCGCGGAGGACGAAAGGCAGGGCGGGCTGTGCGCAGCCCGCCCTCCGCGTCCCTAGCAATGGTGCTTTGCGTTCTGTGGATGGCCTGCGGCTACTTCCTATTCCGTGGGTTGGTTTGATCCTCGCTTTATGAAGAACACACCCACTCTGCAAACCCGCCGCCAATTTCTCGGCGCCTCCGTGCTGGGCGGTGCCCTCACGTGGACCGTCCCCTCCTTTCTCGCCCACACTTTTGCGGCCCTCCACGCGGAAGCGGCAGAGAAAGCCACGCAGGTTGCGTCTGGCGCTGATTCTAACATCCTGGTGATCCTGCAAATGGCCGGCGGCAATGATGGGCTGAACACGCTGGTGCCCTTTGCCAACGACCATTACGCCAAAGGCCGCGTCCGCCTCCGATTGGCTGCGGCCAATGTGTTGAAAATTAACGAGGAGCTTGGATTTCATCCCAGCTTGGAAGGATTTAAGTCCCTTTACGATGGGGGACATCTCGCAGTGATTCAAGGCGTAGGCTACCCGAATCCGAATCGTTCTCACTTCCGTTCCACCGAAATTTGGCAAACGGCCAGCGATGCCGGCAACGTTGAAAAATATGGCTGGCTGGGCCGCTATTTTGATAACGCCTGTGCTGGTTGTGACCCAACTGTCGGGGTCAACATTGGCCGCCAGATGCCGCAAGCTTTCGCGGCCAAAAAGCCGATTGGTGTCAGCCTGGATAATCCACAAAACTATCGCTTCATCAGTTCCGACCGGCCAGGACCCGATGAGACGGAGAGCAGCGAAGAGGCCTTTCGCAAAATGACCCAGCTTGAGGACATGGATTTTGGCCGGGACTTAAATTCTGGCGGAAGTATCGGGGCGGTGGCAGGGCCTGCCCATCATGCTGGCTCGCCCCTCGATTTCCTGGAACGGACGGCGCTTGATGCGCAGATCAGCTCAGATAAGATCCGCCAGGTTATCCGGAAGGTGGAAAATATGTCTGTATACCCTCAGGGCGCATTGGCGAATTCGCTTAAGCTGGTTGCTCGCCTCATTGGCGGCGGACTCCCTACCCGAGTCTTCTACGTGTCACAAGGCGGCTATGACACGCATACCAACCAAATTGGCGCCCATGACCGGTTGCTGTCAGAGTTGGGCGGCTCCCTCCGGGCTTTCGTGGAAGATATGAAAGCGCAGGGCAACCTAAGCCGCGTGATGGTGATGACTTTCAGCGAGTTTGGCCGCAGGGTTTCAGAAAATGCCAGTGGGGGCACCGACCACGGCGCCGCATCGTTGATGTTTATGGCAGGCGGCAAAGTTAAGGCCGGGATGCTCGGAAAATACCCGAGTCTGGCGCCCCGCGATTTGGTAAATGGCGATCTTCAATATCATGTTGATTTCAGATCGGTTTACGCCGGCGTTCTGGAGGGCTGGCTAAATACCCCGAGCGCGCCCATTCTCGGACGAAAATTTGAGCCTTTGGTTTGTATCTAATTCCAATGAGCATTCAAGATGAGCCTAAGAGGCCCATCGTGATGGTTTGAGCTGGGATGAAGACGTGCCCAATCGGTCTGTGCGACCTCAGCGCTGCTGAAGTCGATAAAATGCGAGATTGAATCCTAAATATCGCCATCCGGGCTGGTGGCGACAGCGTCAACCGGAGCTTGACAATTTATGCCGTCCGAAACACCGAGCAGCGCAAGCTGGCCGCCATCATGTTCACGGACATGGCGCGCTCCAGCGCGCGCTCCCAGCGCAACGAGGCGCTCGCGCTGTCCTCAGTCCCGCAAGGACCAGCGAAAATAGCCCCGTGATTCATCGCTGGCTCGTGGAGGTCCGGACGCGACTAGTTCCGCAGCGGTGACAAAATGTTCCGAGTCCGAGTCCAAGCCGGCCCGGCAGCGGCGCGCTGGTGGAAAGGATTGTGAATCCTGAAAACAATCATTAACGTGCTTCCGCATGACAGACGTGAATCCAACATCGCCGGCACGCGAAGCCGCGACCGAGACTCCAGCGCCATCACCGGCGCTTTTCTTCGACACGATCAACAGCTACCAGAAAACCGCCGCCATCAAGGCTGCCGTCGAACTCGATATCTTTACGGTGCTCGCAGGCTCGCCGGAAACTGCTGAGGTGATTGGGCGCCACGCCAAAGCTTCACCGCGGGGCATCCGCATCCTCTGCGATTTCCTGACCGTGCTTGGGTTCCTCACGAAGTCTGGCGATCATTACGGCCTAACGCCCGACAGCGCGGTGTTCCTCAGCCGTAAATCACCCGCTTATGCCGGTAGCGCGTTGGAATTTCTCTTGTCCGATCATTTGCGCGGCGCGTTCGACTTGCTCACGGGCGCAGTGCGCAAGGGCGGCACGGCGCAACCGCACGACGGCTCAGTGGCGCCCGAACATCCGATGTGGATTTCATTCGCGCGCAGCATGGGCCCGCTGATGGGGCCGGCTGCTGGCGGACTCGCCGAATTAATCGCTCTGGATCCAAATCGTCCGGCCAGGGTGCTCGACATCGCGGCAGGTCACGGCGTGTGGGGTTTGGCGTTCGCGAAAAAGTATCCGCGCGCGCAGGTCGTGGCTCTGGATTGGGCGCAAGTGCTCGAAGTCGCTCGCGAGAACGCCCGCGCTGCCGGTGTCGCAGATCGCTTCAGCACGATCGCCGGGAGCGCTTTTGATGTTGAGCTTGGCAGCAATTACGACGTCTTGCTTGCGCCAAACTTCCTCTATCACTTCAATACCGCCGACTGCATTCACTTCCTGAGACGGGCTCACGCGGCGCTTCGTCCCGGAGGCATACTGGCCATCGTCGAGTTCGTGCCGAATCAAGACCGCGTCACGCCGCCAGGCCCCGCGGGTTTCAGTCTGATCATGCTGGCGACAACTCCGGAAGGCGACGCCTACACCGTCGCGGAATACTCAGACATGCTCGCGCAGTCAGGCTTCAGCGCGCCGGTGCAACAGAGCCTGCCTGCTTCGATGAACGTGACGCTCATCGCAACGAGGCGCTGATCCAGCACGCCGGATGGAAGCGCGAGTAATTTCCCGAACCGATTGCGCCGTTCGTCGGAATGATAAAAACGGAAAAAAATATGCCAACAAGCAACGCAAACGTCGTTCGACTTCACCGAGTACTCCTCGCGCCGCCGGAGAGAATTTATCGGGCGTTCCTTGATGCAGACGCGATGGCTAGGAGCCTGTTTTAAAATTGCGTGGGGTCCTGCGGCGAGGGATTTTGGCTGTGGCCAAGGCGGCGAGGCCGGAGCATCCCCGCAGCGGGCTGTGATGGCCGAGTCAACGCAGGCCGCAGACAAAAGACCCGCCGCCCGGAGGGTTTTCGCGGAAAAGGTCCGCTGGCTTTGTTGCTCCTCGGTCACAGACCCCTGGCGGGTATGCTCGGTCGTCGCACCTCGCCATCCAGCCTTTTCCGCGAAAACAGAACCACACGGAATTTTAAAACAGGCTCTAAGAGTACGTTGAGCTCGCTCCCGCTTTCGTTGCCGATTGTTGGCGTTGATCGCCAAAGCGGCCACAAGTCGCCGCACTCCAAACGCTTCGCGAAGTTTCCAACCAATGCTAATAACTTTTGAACAGCACCATCCCGGATGGATGCGGGGCAGGGCGGTTCTATGCATAACGACTACAGGTTCTAAATCAACGAGTTAAGCTTGGTGCTGGACATGAGCCAGAAAAGTTTTTTTACTCATTCGCATGAAAAACAAGCGATTGAGTTTGACGGACGCCGCCGAAGCAG